>JBOFFD010000605.1:0-2404 GCA_051648425.1 Planctomycetia bacterium | reverse complement strand
TTGGCGGTGGAGTCGCCCGGCGGCACCATCTCCGGCAGCGACGAACTTTATCACGCCGTCGAAAAGTTCAAAAAGGAAACCGGCCGGCCGATCGTCGTTTCGATGCAGGGCCTGGCCACCAGCGGCGCGTACTACATCTCGATGCCGGCGAATAAGATCTTCGCCGACCGCAGTTGCGTCACCGGGTCGATCGGCGTCATCGCGCAGATGTTCGTCGTCGAAGATTTGATGCAGAAGGTCGGCGTCGTTTCGCAAGTCGTCAAAAGCGGCAAGATGAAAGACAGCGGCTCGCCGTTCCGCAAAATGAGCGACGAAGAACGGGCCGAGTGGGAGAAACTGATCCTGGGCATGCAGGAACAGTTCCTGGGCGTCATTCTGAAACACCGCAACGAACAAATCGGCGGCGACAAGAAGCTGCGCGAAATCGCCGACGGCCGGGTGTACATCGCCGGCGAGGCGAAGGAACTGGGCCTGGTCGACGAACTCGGCTTTGAAGAAGACGCCATCGCGGCGGCGAAGGAATTGGCCGGTCTGACGGGCGACGTGCGCGTGGTTGAGTACACCCGGCCGCTGGGCGGACTGTTGGAAATCCTGGGCGTGCAGTCGACCGGCGTCGAACCGGGGGCCGCCCGCCTCGCGGAACTTTCGCGCTGGATGGAATCGCAGGGGCCGCGCGGCTGGCTCTTGCCCGCCGGCTCGCTGCCCACCGGGCCACTGCTGCCGGCGCTGTTGCAGGCGCAGGCGTTGCAGTCGGCGACGGGCGGCTAAGACGCTTCCGATTCCTTTGGCGATCACTCGACACGGAGGCGCATGGATGCGCAAGTTTCGTCTTACACGCGGCGATTGGGTGATCGTCGGCCTGCTGCTCTTGGGATTGGCGGCTTGGGAGCCGATCCGCAAGAGCGTAAGAAGCGGCGCGCGGTTGGAGAACTCCGCGCAGGTCGAAGGGACGGTGTCGCTCGACGATCGGCCGTTGGCCTTCGGGACGGTGTTGTTCACGCCGATCGACCCGGCCGACGAATCGCGGACGCCGGCGGTCGGGCGGATTGAAGCCGACGGCTCGTACCGCCTGGGCAACGCGAACGCCGCGGGCCGCACCGGGTTGGCGCCGGGACGGTACAAGGTGGCGGTGGTAGCGGTCGCCGTCGGACCGCCGTCCGACGGCCCGCGACGCTTCCGCGGCGCGACGCCGGCGGTCTACGCCGACGAACGCACCACGCCGCTGGAGGCGGAAGTGCTGGCCGGCGGCAACCGTTACGACTGCCGTCTGACGTCCGGCAAATCATCCGCCGCCGCCAACTGAATTCACACTCGCGACGGCGGCGTCACTTCACCAGTTCGGCGACGATCGGCGACGCGAAGTCGGCGTGGCGCGCCTCGATCGTATCGCGGGTGGCGTCGCCGTCGGCGGTGATCCAGAAACGGTAGCGCACCGTCAACGGCTCGCCCTGTTTCAACGTGTAAGAAAAGAATTCGCCGAAGCGGCCGTACAACCGTTCGGAGAACTCGGCTTTCTTAGGATTGGCCGGGTGTGACAGATAGGCGACAGTGTACTTGCGGTCGCCGAGCGGGTATTGCAGGGCGTTCCACGGCAGGCCGACGAAGTCGGCGCCGTTGTATTCCTTGGAGGCCGGCAGTTCGGCCCAGCCGGCCGGCCGCAGGTAGCGGGTCTCCTTCTGATTTTCGTTCACTTCGGCGGCGGCGCGAAACTGCAAGCCGGCGTGCTGACGATCGCCGTTCAACGTCACGTCGCCGCGGGTGGCGGTGAGCGTCGATTCGACGTCGATCAGCAGGTGGTCGGTCGGCTGGTGGTAAACGCGCAGCGTCCGCGACTCTTCGATGAACGGCTTGCCCTGCCGGTCGTTCCAGTCGATCTTGACCGTATGGCCGCCGACGACCGCCCCCGCCACCGCCGCCGCCACGCCGCGGTGGAGTTGATGCTCGCCCTTGAAGCAGTGCCAAGTGTCGTAGGTCTGACCGTCGACGCCGCACTTGCTGTAGCCGAAGTAGATGCCGCGATGGTGCGGGAACTTACCGCCCACGCCCTTGGTGATGAGCCGCGAGCCGTTCGGGTCGAACACCTGGTGGAACGGTTTCTTAGTGTTCTCGACGTCTTTGGCGTCGAACGGGGTGTAGTCGTAGCGCAGCGTCTGTCGGCCGCCGATGCTAAGATCCATCTGCTTGTCTTTGACGTCGGTCCACTCGAAACGGGGTTCGCTCGAACCGCCGAAGGCGACGGAATAGGTTCGCTTGCCGCCGGCGGGAAGGGCGTCGACGACGAACCACAGCCGCTCGCCGTCCGCCCCGGAGACCAGTTGGCCGGGGGTCGTCGAGCCGTCGTCGGCGGTCAGAATCATCGAACCGTCGCCCGACATGAGAAGCGGCGGCGCCGCCACGCTCACCG
>JBOFFD010000604.1:0-6130 GCA_051648425.1 Planctomycetia bacterium | reverse complement strand
TCTGGGTATCTCGGCCTTCTACCACGACGCCGCGGCCGCGCTGGTCGTCGACGGCGACATCGTGGCCGTCGCCCAGGAAGAACGTTTCACCCGTCTCAAACACGACCCGGCCTTCCCGACGAACGCCGTCGATTTCTGCTTACGGCAAGCCGGCCTGAAAGCGTCCGACCTGAACTACGTCGTCTTCTATGAAAAACCCCTTGGCAAGTTCGAGCGGCTGCTGGAAACGTACCTCGCGTTCGCCCCGGCCGGCTACCGGTCGTTCCGCCTCATGCTCCCAACATGGCTCGGAAAAAAACTGCACCTGCCGCGTGAATTCGACCGCGCCTTGAGCAAAGGCGCGCCGGACGGGTTTCGCGGGCGGTACGTCTTCACCGACCACCACGAGTCGCACGCCGCCAGCGCCTTCTTACCTTCGCCGTTCGACGAAGCCGCCATCCTGACGATGGACGGCGTCGGCGAATGGTCGACGACCTGCTTCGGCGTCGGCCGCGGCCGAACGATCGAACTGACCCACGAAATTCGCTTTCCGCATTCACTCGGCCTGTTGTACTCCGCGTTCACGTATTACACCGGCTTCAAAGTCAACAGCGGCGAATATAAACTGATGGGGTTGGCGCCCTACGGCCGACCGATCCACCGCGACCTTATCTTACAGCACCTCGTCGATCTGAAAGACGATGGTTCGCTGCGGTTGAACATGGATTATTTCAACTACTGCTCCGGTTTGACGATGACTTCGCGAAAGTTCCACCGGTTGTTCGGCGGTCCGCCGCGCCGGCCGGAATCGAAGCTGACGCAGCGGGAAATGGATCTGGCGGCTTCGGTGCAGGCCGTCGCGGAAGAGGCCGTTCTAAGCGCCGCCCGACACGTTCGTCGGACGATCGGTCTCAGAAAGTTGGTGCTCGCCGGCGGCGTGGCGCTGAACTGCGTGGCGAACGGCAGGATTCTGCAGGAAGGAATCTTCGACGACGTTTGGATTCAGCCGGCGGCGGGCGACGCCGGCGGCGCCCTGGGGGCGGCGTTGTTCGTTTGGCATCAGTTGCTCGAAAACGACCGCCTTCCCCGTCATCCCGACGCACAGCACGGTTCGCTCTTGGGGCCGGGTTTCACCGACGACGAAATCGAGGCGTTTCTTAAGACGGCGGTCGTCGAACACGAACGCGCCGCCGGCGACGACGAATTGTGCGACATGATCGTCGACGCGCTGGCCGACGAAAAGATCGTCGGTTGGTTCCAGGGCCGGATGGAGTTCGGCCCACGAGCGCTCGGCGCCCGCAGTTTTCTGGGCGACCCGCGCAGTCCGCGAATGCAGTCAACCATGAATCTGAAGATCAAATTCCGCGAGTCTTTTCGCCCGTTCGCCCCCGCCGTGCTTCAAGAAGACGCCGCCGACTATTTCGACCTGCCGCCGGGAAGTGAAAGTCCGTACATGTTGACGACGGCGGGACTAAGATCCGAGCACCGCGTTGATCCGGGGCCGAGGTACGACGAAGCCTTCGGCATCGACAAACTAAACTATGTTCGATCGAAGTTTCCGGCGGTCGCGCACGTCGACGGCAGCGCCCGCGTTCAGACGGTCGACGGCGATCGCAACCCGCTTTTCCATCGCCTACTGACGAAGTTCCGCGAACGTACCGGCTGTCCGATGCTGGTGAACACAAGCTTCAACGTCCGCGGCGAACCGATCGTCTGCACGCCGACCGACGCCTATCGCTGCTTCCTGGCGACCGACGTCGACGTCTTGGCGATGGGCCGATGCATCATCCGTAAGAAACACCCGACGCCGACCGAACAGCGCGAACGACACCTGGCGGGCTTCGCCCTCGACTAAGACGGAGGCCTCGTGAACGAAATACCTTGGAACCCGACCGATCGGCAGCTTCGGCAGTTCGGATGGTTGTGCCTGCCGGTCTTACCGCTTTTGTGTTGGTGGTTCGGCGGGCCGGCGGCGGTGGTCGCCGTCGGCGGCGCGGCGGGGGCCGTCATTGCCGCGGTCTCGGTCATTCGGCCGCGGCTGCTGGGGCCGGTATTCGTCGCGTCATGCGTGATTGCGTGGCCGATTGGGCGAGTGGTCGGCGAGGCGACGACGGCGGCGGTCTATTTCCTGGTCGTCACGCCGACGGCGTTGACCTTTCGTTTGATTGGGCGCGACGCCTTGGACAGACGGTTGCGGCCGGAGGCGGCGTCTTACTGGCGGCCGCGACCGCGGACGACCGACGCGCGCCGCTATTTCCGACAGTTTTAGACGGGATGTAAGAGACGACCAATGACGGAAGAAAAGAAAACGTCTTTCGAGGAAGCGGGCGACGAGGCGCCGTTGTCGCTGGCGGCCGAGTTCTACCTGTTTCTGAAAGAGAACAAGAAGTGGTGGCTGGCGCCGATCCTGCTGGTGTTGGGGGCGGTCGGCGCGCTGGCGGCGTTGTCGTCGACGGGGGCGGCGCCGTTCATCTACAGCTTCTTCTGATCGCCGACGACCCGGACGAAATCGCGTCCTTTTTCCGCAGGCCGTTCGCCATACATTGACGCTTCGACCGAACGTCCTTCGGTCATTGAAGTGGTGCGAGTCTGGGGGCGTGATGCCGACGGCGGAATCGACGAAGAGCGTGGAGATCGGCGGCGTGACGCTGCGGCTGTCGACGCCGGTGACTGCGACGCAGCAATGGATCGGTCAACAGGAAGTGTTGCAGCAACTGCTCGCCTGTTGGCTCATCGTAGCGCCGGAAGACTTGCCGTTGGCGCCGCGGCTCACCGGCCCGCCGGGCATCGGCAAGACGACGCTGGCGATGTCGGCGGCGAAACTTCGCAAACAAGATCTGTACATCTTTCAATGCACCGCCGACACTCGGCCGGAAGACCTGCTGGTCACGCCCGTACTGGCGGAGTCGGGTAAGATCAGCTATCACGCCTCGCCGCTGGTCACGGCGATGCTGACGGGGTCGGTGTGCGTCCTCGACGAAGGCAACCGCATGAATGAGAAGAGCTGGGCGTCGCTGGCGCCGTTGCTCGACCAACGGCGGTACGTCGAATCGATCATCGCCGGCGTCACCATCCATTCCTCGCCGGATTTCCGATGCTGCGTGACGATGAACGAAGACGAATCGACGTATGAGATCCCCGACTACATTTTATCGCGGCTGCAGCCGACGCTGCGGCTTGGCTTCCCGAACCGCGACGACGAACTGGCTATTCTGAAGTATCATTTGCCGTTCGCCGAAGACGAACTGTTGGGACTTACGGTTCAGTTTCTTCAGCGCAGCCACGAACTGGATTTGGACTTCTCGCCGCGTGACGGAATTCACATCCTGCAATACGCCCTGAAACGGTTGATGCAGAATCCGAACCACCCGCTCGGCAAGGACGCGGCGTGGCAGGAAGCGCTGAAGACCGTTCTGGGAGACGACGCCCTCGATCTGGACCGCATGGGGGCGCAACGGAGGCGGATGCTGGGCGACCGGCGGACGGCGGCGGGATTGGGCGACTTCTTCTTCGACGAAGACGATCCGATGAATCCCGATCGTGAAGCGGAACCCGAAGACGACGACGACTGAACCGGAGCCGACCCACCCGTGAAAATCGATGAAAAGACGACGCCCGCGGATTTGGTCGCTCGGCTCGACCGGGTGTGGGAGTTATCGGGCGCGAAGCTCGACGCGCTGAACGGGCGCTGGAAACCAGAGGACGGCTCGCCGGTCTTCACCATTGACGGGCGCTACGCCGCCCGCGGCTGGACCGAGTGGACGCAGGGCTTTCAGTTCGGTTCCTCGGCGCTGCAATACGATGCGACGGGCGACGAACGGCATCTGCACGACGCCGTCCGAAACACCACCCGCTTCATGGCCCGGCACGTCGTTCATTTCGGCGTCCACGACCACGGATTCAACAACGTCAGCACCTACGGGGCGCTATGGCGGCTGGCGCGGGAGGAACGACTGCCGGCGTCGGTCGACGCCGACGGTCTTAGACGCTTCTGTCGGCTCGCCCTTCAATGCAGCGGCGCGGTGCAGGCGCGGCGCTGGACGCCGACCGCCGACGGCGCCGGCTTCATTCATTCCTTCAACGGCCCGCAATCGTTGTTCGCCGATACGATGCGGTCGCTGCGATCTTTGGCGTTGGCGCACGTCTTAGGTCAGACGTTGGACGGCGAGCAAGACTTGCGGACGTCGCTTTTAGAACGGCTGATCTTACATGCCCGCGCCACCGCGAAGTACAATGTGTACTATGGAGAAGGCCGGGACGTGTACGACGTCCGGGGGCGGGTGGCGCACGAATCGTTGTTCAACCCGTCCAACGGCGGCTACCGTTGCCCCAGTACGCAGCAAGGGTATTCGCCGTTTACGACGTGGACGCGCGGCTTGGCGTGGGTGCTGCTTGGTTACGCCGAGCAATTGGAGTTTTGGGACGCGCTCGATCCATCGCGCGAGCCGCTGAAGGTGACGTTGGGCGCGCGGGTTGCGGAGGAGTGGCTGCGGGCGGCGCGGGCGACGGCCGATTTCTATATCGACAACACCGATGCCGGCGGCATCCCGTATTGGGATACCGGCGCCCCTGGCTTGCACAAGCTCGGCGACTGGCGTTCGCGTGCAGCAGACCCGTTCCATCCGGCGGAGCCGGTCGATTCGTCGGCGGCGGCGATCGCCGCCCAAGGGTTGTTACGGCTGGGCGCGTATCTGAAGGCGACCGACCCTTCGGCGGCCGGCCGGTATTACGCGGCCGGGCTTACCGTCGCCGCCCGGTTGTTCGACGAACCGTATCTGTCAACGTCGGACGGGCATGAAGGGCTGTTGCTGCATTCGGTGTACCATCGGCCCAACGGTTGGGACCACGTCCCGGAAGGATTGTCGACGCCGGCGGGCGAGTCGTCGCTATGGGGCGACTATCACCTGCGCGAACTGGCCCTGTACATCGGCCGACTGGAGTTCGGTCCGACGTATTACACGTTCTTCGGTCCGACGTCGGGCATGTACGATCAATGAGGATGAGAAACGTCGCGCCTTTTCAGAGCTAAGACGCGGCGGCTAAGACGGCGGCGGCACGGACGGTTCGCCTGAAGGCGGCGGCCATCAAAGAAGTCCACTCACTAACATTCCGGCCGGCGCTTATGAAAAGCGGTCAGGCCAGCACTTCCTTGACGACCCGGCCGTGGACGTCGGTCAGGCGCATGTCGCGGCCGCTGAATCTGTAGGTCAGTTTGGTGTGGTCGATGCCTAAGAGGTGTAGCAGCGTAGCGTGCAGATCGTGGATTTCACAGCGGTTTTCCACGGCCTTGTAACCGAATTCATCGGTCGCGCCGACGATCGCGCCGCCGCGCACGCCGCCGCCCGCCAGCCAAATCGTGAAGCCGAACGGGTTGTGGTCGCGGCCGTCGGTCCCTTGGGCGAACGGCGTTCGGCCGAATTCCCCAGCCCACACCACCAACGTTTCCTCCAGCAGGCCCCGGCGTTTCAAGTCGACGAGCAACGCGGCGATCGGCTGGTCGACGGCGCGGGCGTTGTCTTCATGCCCCTTCTTCAAGCCGCTGTGCTGGTCCCAACGGTCGTGGCCGGTGGACGGGCAGGTCAATTCGACGAACCGCACGCCGCGCTCGACCAGTCGACGGGCGAGCAGGCACTCGGCGGCGAACGTCTTCGTTGGTCCATATTCCGCGTCGAGTCCGTACAGGGCTTGTGTTTCGCGGGTCTCGGAGGCGAAATCGACGACGTCCGGGGCGGCCGACTGCATGCGGAACGCCATCTCATAGTTGCGCACCGCCGATTCCCACTGGTCGTCGCGGCCGAAACGGGCGGCGCTTTGCTCGTCCAGCCCGGCCATCAGCTTCAGCTTCGCGCGTTGCGCGGCGGAGGTCGCCTCGGTCGGCTTGATGTTGGCGACGGGCGGATTCGCCGGCTTGAAGATCGAGGCTTGATGGGTCGCCGCCAGGAAGCCGTTGGAAAAATTTTCGACGCCGCCGGGTGGAATGAGGCCGCCGTTAACGACGACGAAGCCCGGCAAGTCGCGGCATTCGCTGCCCAGGCCGTAGGTCGCCCACGACCCCATACTTGGCCGGCCCTGCATGCCGAATCCGGTGTGCAGAAAATAGTTGGCGTTGGTGTGTTCGGAAAAGTTGCTGGTCATCGAGCGTACGACGGCC
>JBOFFD010000603.1:0-1811 GCA_051648425.1 Planctomycetia bacterium | reverse complement strand
CCCGATACCGTGGTCGCGTGCGATATACCCCACGCAGAGAATCAGCACTAAGATGACAAGTGGCACGACGACCACCGTGACGAATACAACGACGAGGCTCGCAAGAACCGGTTCGTTCTCAAAGGTGGCGCCAGAAACTCCGTCGCGGCGGTCCAACGATGGCCGATAGTTCAGAGACCGTTGCAGCGAGGCGGCCGCGTTTCGCAGCCAGCTTGAAGCAACCAACAAGAGCACAACGACATAGAAGCCGAGTTCAAATGCCCAGCCGATGAGGTACGCGGCCCTTGAAATCCTTCCAGTGGTGGAAATGAATGCTCCGCCAAGAAACAGCCTCAGTAAGGCGAACCCAATTCCCACGAGAAGTATTTTGAAGAAGATGGTGACGGGCGACGACGCGGCCGCCGAAATACGAACGGCGGCCAGCAAATAGATCATAAAGACCATTACTGCGGCTAGTTCGGTGTAGAAGAGTGTTTCAGCGGAAACACCCCCGAATAAGATGGTCAAGTAAAGGATCGGCAGACCTGCCGCAAGCAGTTGTAATACGACCGCCGCGCGGCCGACGACTTTTCCGAGTACGATTTCGCCTGCCGTCAGCGGCGAGGTGAAAAGCAGGTCGAACACGCCGCGCCGCCGGTCGGCGGCGAAAACGTCGGCCGTGATCGCCGGCACCGCCAGAAATAAGACGAAAAACTGCGCCAGTGCGACGAAGGCGAACAACGCTTGGCCGACGTACGGCAACATCCGCAGGTCGTCGACCGGCTCGGCGAATTGGCGGTACTGCGTGAACAGCAGCCCCAAGAGGCAGAGGGCGACGACCGTCCGCGCCACGTATAAAGAGCGGCTGCGGCCGGCGGCCGTCAACTCGTAGACGGCCACCGGTCCGAACCATCGCTCGACGACGCTGGTCGACATCGCGCCGCCCCTTCTAAGACGAGTGACCGCCCGCTATGACGTTTCCTCTGCGTCTTACGCCTTGCCGGGCGGCGAACGGTGGAAGTGGACGTGTTTCCAGACGCCGGCTTGGCGGTGCCAGACGCGCGTTTCCTCGACGGCCGTCACCGTCGGCGGCGCGCCGTCGGAGGCTCGCTGCACGAGGCGTACATAGGTGACGACGGCGGCGTCAGTCCCGAGGCGGCGCACCTTCGGCCTCGCCATCGTGTTGACGGCGACCGACCCCGGCTTGCCCGGCAGTTGAAAGTAAAATTGGTGGAACGGCATCCCCTCGACCAACTGGCCCAGCGCTTCCGGCTCGAAGCACGACACCGTCGGGTCGCACAGGTCGGCGTAGGTCGACCAGTCTCCGGCGCCGATGGCGTCGAGCAGGCGGCGGCTGAGGGTCAAGAGTTCGTCGTCGAAGGCGGTGGATTCGGACATCGAGCTGTCTACTCCCGGCGGTGGTCGACGCCCCGGCTCGAAGCGGCGGGGGACCAGTCGACGGCGGTGTTTTAGGCGGCGGAGGCGACGGCGTCTTGAGTGGGAAAGGCCCAGCCCGCGCGACGGCCAATCGACTGTTTCGGGGGCGCTCGTTTCTTCTCGTCGGTCGCACGTACTATAACCGACGGAATGGCGACGGCCGGCCCCCAAGCCCACCAGGGACGGCCGCACGGAGAGCAGCGTAAACGATGACCGATCCCCTCACCCGCGACTTCGAGTCGCGCTCGAACGCCTTCCGCGAACCGCCGCGGGACAATCCGTTGCGGGCGATCCTGCTTGCGGTGATGGTCGGGATTCTGGTCTACCTGAACCGCGAAGTGATCCACCGCTTGGTCGGGGGGCGGTCGCCGGCCGACGCCGTCCCGCGGGCGGTG
>JBOFFD010000602.1:0-7214 GCA_051648425.1 Planctomycetia bacterium | reverse complement strand
GCGAACCGACCGCCGCCTCGAAGAGTCGCGCTGCGTCTCGTCGTCGGCCGTCGCCGCGTTCCTTCTTTTTCCGTGTCGTGGGCCCCTCTCCTCCTTGCCGCGTTGAAGAGAGAAAAGACAACTGATGTTATAGGCACGCAAGCCGCCGACGGTCAAGAAGCGCCGGCCGGCGGATGCCGTTCCGCGTTGATGCGTCGTGGTGCGACCGTCTCGGTTGCACGAATCCTCGTTGCACCGAAGATTCGGTGGATTCGTGCAGCCGGGACGGCCGCACCACAAGGGTGGAATCGCCCGTTCTCGGTTCGTCGGCTTTGGCTACAACGACGCTTCGCCGATATTCCGCGCGGCGCGGCGAACCACTTATTCAACGACGCCAGCCGGCGCCGGCCGGCACTTTCCTTCCAGGAGTCGAACCGCCGTGTCCCACACGCCTCCTCCGTCGGACTCGAACCACGCCGCCGCCGACCAGGCCGTCGGCCCGTCGGACGTGGGCGCCCACGCGGACGGCGCTCCGACGACGGACGGCGCGGCGGTCGAGCGGAAGCCGCCGACGACGAGCCGGGCGCCCGAACGGTTCCCCTGCCACGGCTGCGCCGCCGAGCTGCAGTACGAGCCGGGGGCGTCGCAATTGAAATGCCCGTACTGCGGCTACGTCCAAGAGTTGGCGGCCGCCGAGGGTACGGTCGAAGAGAACGACGTCGAGGAATACCTGGCGCGGGCCGCCGCGGGCCGGCTGGGGGCGGGCGTCGGCGATCTTCGCAACGAAGTGACCTGTCAGAGCTGCGCGGCCGTCGTGCTGCTCGACGCCAAAACCGTCGCCGACGCTTGTCCGTACTGCACCAGCCGAATCACCAACCAGCCGCGCGAAGCCGGCGAAATGATCCAGCCGTCGGCCGTGCTGCCGTTCGTCTTGGACCGCCGCGAAGCGCTCGACGCCTTCCGCCTTTGGCTGAACGCGCTCTGGTTCGCGCCGTCCGATCTTAAGAAACTGGCGACGACCGGCGAAGTCCACGGCCTGTACGTTCCCCACTGGACCTTCGACAGCATGACCTACTCGTCTTACACCGGCCAGCGCGGCGACGACTACTGGGTCAGCGAATCTTACACCGAGCGAGACGCCCAAGGAAACACCGTCACGAAGACCCGGCAGGTGCGCCACACCGCCTGGACCAGCGTCAGCGGGCGCGTCGACCATTGGTTCGACGACGTGCTCGTCCCCGCCTCGCGCACGCTGCCGATCGACACCATGCGCAATCTGCAACCGTGGGATCTGCCCAAACTGGAGCCGTTCCAGACGGCGTTTTTGGCGGGCTTCCGCACCGAGCGCTACCAGATCGGCCTCGACGCCGGGCTTGTCGACGCCAAGGAGATCATGGCCGCTAAGATCGACGCGCTGTGTCGAAGCGACATCGGCGGCGACCACCAGCGCGTATCGTCGATCGACACCCGGCACGTCGGCGTGACGTTCAAGCATCTGCTGCTGCCGGTCTGGCACTCGGCCTATCGCTACCGCGAAAAGCTGTGGCACATCATCATCAACGCGCGCACCGGCGAAGTGCAGGGCGAACGGCCGATCAGTTGGTGGAAGGTGGCCGGCGCGGTGCTGCTGGCGGCGGGCGCCGTCGCGGCGGTGGTCGCGCTGGCGAACGGCTTCGGGGGGTGATGCCGCTCCCACGAGCCGGAAGGCCCACTCGTAACCGACGAGAGGACCCGCGGTTACGACGAGAGCGACAGACGTTCCACGTTGGCGGGAAGAACTTTGGCGGTACGGTCGATTTCGTCCGTTAGCTTCCACGATTCGTCGATACCGAACAAGCGGACGCCGCTCTTCTCAAACATCTCCCCAACCACCTGCCGACGTTCGCCATCTCTCGCTGGGAACTTCCCCACGATCACGAGTTGGAGGTCGCCCAATTCCTCGCTCGGCGACTCGTACAACGAACGGCCTTCCGCCGCAAAATAGGTGGCAGTCTTTAGAACGCCATCGTAGTCGCTTGATTCAAACCTGGCCGGCTTGATGAGGTTGAATCTTCCGTTCTGGTACCCGAACGGCATCGTCACGTCTTTGCGAAACATGGGAACGTGGACGCGAACGTCGACCGCGATCCGTTCTCGCACACTCGACAATGCGAACTGGCGAGCCAACGACTTTTCGACGGTTTCCCCTTCGCCCTTGTTCTGCTTTTCGCCGACGAGATCCTTGAAGAGTTTGTGGAGGACGGCATCGACGTCCTTGAAGTCGTCCGACGTGATTTTCATCGGCCGCGGTTCGGTGAACCGAAACGCATTGGCCCGCCGCGCGATGAAAGAATCTAAATCCTCCAAGGTTCGGATCGATGGCCGTTCCAACTTGACCCTGTGTTCGACGCCCTTCTTGTAGGACCGCATCCGTTCGAGGTCGACGACGTCCCGCCCGAAAAACTGTTGAACGCGGCGATTGTTCCGCGACGTGACGGCTTTCAGGTAATGCAGCGTCGGCACGAAGAGCAATACCCCGACGTTCGCCCCCTCCAACCGGGCGAGGTCGGGGCAGTACTGAATCAGGCTGTAGTATCCCGTCGTCGGCTTCACGAGCCACCTTCCGAATCTTCCACCGGGAACAAACCGGGCGAAAAGATAAAGTTCATTATACGCGGGTTCCGGTTCTGAGCTTCTTCGTCCGGAGACGACAAGAATTTCGCTCTTTGGGCGATGAAGTCCGCCATCGCTTCCCGTCCTTCGGAAGAAACCTCCCACTCGGACGGTATCTTGGACACGAAACCTCTCGCCGTCGCCAACGTCATTTCGGCCATATCGCGTGCGGCGTTCGTCACCGAATCCTTGTCGATATACGCTTTGAACTCCGGAAAGAGACCATAGACTTTTTCCTCGCGAATCCGGTCGAGTTTGAAGTTTGTCGGAATGATTTTACGCCCCCACGTGAAGGCGTGGGTGTAGTCCATCGCCGTGAGCAGAAACTTCCCTTCGACCGCGCTTTCGCTCAAAAACACGTTATCCCTGTTGCAATGGATGGTGCCGTCGGAACGAATCGAATACCTGTCCTTGTTGCGGATCCATGTATCCAAGACGACGAGTCGACAGATATCCGTTTGGTTGTCCAGCCGCTTCAATTGACTGGCGTTGCCGCTCCAAGGTTCCCCAGCCACCGCCTTGCTGATGAACGCCAAGCCGGGGGACGGGCGGCCTTTGCTTGGCGATTGGAACCGCAAGTCATCGGCTTCCGTGACCTTGACGAATCCGAACTCGAAAGTCCGCAGCCCGAACCATTGGGCAAGTTGCGACCCGACAAGTTCGCAGGCAAGCGCTTGTGGCCCTTCCGGATTGCCCAAGGCTTTCAGGTAGCCGTCGCCGAGATCGGTCGCCACGCGAATCACCAGCGTGCTGGACTGAAAGATTGCGTCCATCCGTTGGATTTCATTCGGCATCCAGAAATCGGGCACGCCATATCTCGCAGTGGAAAATCGGCGGAGGGGCTTGCAAGCGGTCGAACGCCACTCGCCGGTCCATTCTACAACGCTCGGCTCCTAGACGGCACTGCACCAAACGACGATTGTTCGCGGCTGTCGGCTCGCGGTCGACGGCCTGGGCCTGCGGTACACCTCCCGCCGCGCATTCGGGTTGCGACGTCCGCCCATCTTGTGTAGAGTCCCCGGCGCAGGGGAAATCGTACCGTTCATCCGCCAAGGAATCGCACGATGCACGACACCGGTCCGGGCGCCGCCGGTCACGACCGCCTTTCCGATCGTCCGCCGGCGACCGGGCGCCACTTGGTGGTGCTGTCGCTTGCCGGTTTGCTGCTGTACGGCGTCGCGCTGGGCGACCGCGGCTTTCAGTCGACCGAAGGACACCGCATCCTACCGGCCTGGGCCATGCTCGACGGTTCGTCGTGGACCACTCCGCAACTGTTCGATCGGCCCTACCTGCGGAAGCCGCCCGCGTTCGCGTGGCTGGCGGCGGGTTCGGCGGAACTGTTCGGCCGTACCGAGTTCGCCGCCCGCTTCCCGGCGGCGCTGGCGGCGGTGCTGACGGCGCTGGCGGCGTATGCCGTCGGTCGGCGATGGTTCGGTCCGACCGCCGGTTTGGCCGCCGGCTGGACGCAACTACTCACGCCGCTGTTCTGGGCGAGCGCTCGGTCGGCCGACATCGAAGCGCCCCACGACCTGGCGGCGCTGCTCGTCGGCGTCTTCATGATCGCCTGCTTTCTGGAAGAGCGGGCGCGGCGGACGACGGTCGATGCGGCTTGGGCGACGGCGGCGGGGTTGGCGGTCGCCGGCATGGTGCTGCTGAAAGGGCCGGCCGGGTTGCCGCTGGCGGCGGCCGTGCTGCTGGTCTGGGCGCGACAAGAAAAATCGGTCGCCGTGTTGACGGACGCCCGACTCTGGACGTTCGCCGGCTCCGCTCTCCTGCCGCTGGGCCTGTTCGCGGCGGTCGCCGTCGGCGACTGGCCGACCGGCCCCACCCCCGGCGGCGTGCAGTCGCTGGGCGACTTCCTCTGGCAGCCGAGCAAGCTGTTCGCCATCGCCGTGCTGCCGGCGAACGTGTTGCTGTGGGCGCTGCCGACGTCGATCGCCCTCCTATGCCCGTGGACGACGATCCTCCGCCCGATCCAACGAGCCGCCGACCTGGAACCGGAAGCCGACGGCGCGGTCGCCGCCGACCGTGCGACCGACGGCGAGGCCGACAAAGGCCCGCCGGCGGAAATCCCCGCGTCGGCCTACCCGCCGAACCTGCGCTTCGTTTCCGGCGAAGCGCTTCGCATGGCCCGTCACCTGGGCAAGATCACCATCGTGGCGCTGGCGCTGTACACGCTGGCGGGCGTCTGGAATCCGCGATACGCGATGCCGGCCGTCGTGCTGTTGCCGGTGCTGGCCGGCTTCGCTTGGCTGCGGTGGAGTTGGCAGCACGAACAGGGTCTGGATTCCCAGCGGTGGACGACGGCGGCGGCGTGGCACGGGCTGCAACGGCCGGCGCGGTTGGTCGCGGTCGGCGTGTTGATCGCGGCGGTCTGGATCGGTGCGATGGAGACTCGGCGGGCCGGCCGCAGCGGTAAAGAACTGGGCGAGCGATTCGCGAGGTCGATGCGGGCGGCGACGGCGGAAGACCCGAAAGCGGGGACCGTGCAAGTGTGGGCCGACGACGCCGTCGAGGCGCGGCCCGAAATCCTGTTGTACGCACGACGGCTGCTGACGGCGGAGGGCGTGACGCTCGACGTGCGCTGGCGTCGGCCGGCGGTCGACGGCTGGGGTCTGCCGCCGGTGGGTCACTTCGTGCTGCTTTCCGGCCAACGAGGCGCGAACGAGTCGGGGTCGGAAGAGACGGCGGCCAACGGCGAAGTGGCGGCCTACCTGGGGGCGGGGCTATTGGGGTCGCTGCGCGAGATCGACGCCGGCGGCGTCCACAAGTACCGCTTTACGCTCTTCCAAGCGATGGAACCGGGGCGGCGTCCGTCGGACGGGGCACCGTTGCTCGAGCCGTACCGCGAACGGAATTCGTTGGAAGCCGCCGGCCGGGAACCGGCGGTCAAGCGCTGATCGGCCCGACGGCGGAAATCGGTCGGTCGACGACGATGAGCGGCGTCGGGCCGTTGTAGCGATTCTTGCGGGGGGACTTCGTCCGTTCCTGGGTGCGTCGGCCGGTTTCCCGCGCCGCGCCGTTTCTGGTCAATGAACCGTCGTCTTGCCGCAGCAGACTGCCGGTGCAGAACAAAAGGCCGACGGCCATCACCCGTAAGCTGGCCGTGGGGGGCGACGAGCCTTCGGGTCGCGCGTCGGCCCGCGGTCCGCCCATCGCCTGCCAGCCGCCAACCCCCAGATAGAACAACCCAGCGCCGAACTGCACCAAGCCGTCGCCGAACCCGTAGCGGGAATCCCAAAGCAGCAGCGTCAAGCCGAGCAGCAGCGCGCCGTATTTCGACGCCCACGCAATCAGATCGAACCGGTCGGCGGCGGTGGCGCGGATCCGGCCTTGGCCGTGGGAAAAAAACTCGGCGGCGGCATACCCGCCGAGCGCCGTGACGGCCAGGGCGAACAAAACGACGCAAAAAGGTTGCAGAATGGGCATGGGCGCTCCTCGCTTCCTCGACCGTCGAACGATCGATCCCAATCGATGCAACAAGTTCAACACGGGAAACCGGCCGTCCGACCGGTTCGCACCAAACTATAGGTTACGAATCGGAAAGACACGAAAAGCTTGAGAAATCCCCGAGCGTCGAAATGACGGCTTTACTCCGCCGCGTCGGCGTCACGCCCACGGCCCACAACCGCCGGCGCGCCGTCGGCGTACGCGGCGAAGCAAGAGTTCGTCTCCCAAAGCCGCACTTCCGTCACCGGAAAACCGTGACTGACGGCCACGTCGTAGATCAGTTTGGCGATGTTCTCGGCCGTCGGGTTGCGGTCGACCACATACACCGGCTCCTTCATTTCCCGCAGCACGGGCAGAATCGGGTCGTCCTCGTGCAGGATCATCCGGTGGTCGAGGTTCTCGTCGATCCAGGTGTTCAGCACATTCTTGATCTTCGAGAAGTCCATGACCATGCCCAGGTCGTCAAGCTCCGGGGCTTCAATGGTGATGACGACCCGACCGTTGTGGCCGTGAAGGTGGCGGCATTTGCCGTCGTAGTTCAGCAGGCGGTGGCCGTAGCAAAACCAAAGTTCGCGAGTCACGCGGTACATACGGGGTCTCCGGACGCTTCAGCCGTCCCCTCCGACGTCGGTACGGGCCACGGATCGGCCGACGGTTCGACGTAGTCGGTCGGGTCGTCTGTTTGTAGTCGGTCGAAGGCGCGGCGGCGCTCGGCGCATTTATTGCATTGGCCGCAATGCCGGCCGGCCGTCGGCCGAAGGCAGGAAAAGGTCTCGCCCAAGGGAAGCCGCCCGGGGAACCGCAGCGCCCGCCGCAGCACGTCGTCTTTGTGAAGTCCGCGGTAAGGAGTCAGAAGTTGCAACCGACCTTCGACGCCGAGGTTGTACGCCTTCCGCCAGGTGGTCAGGAACTCGGCCGAGGCGTCGGGGAACGGGTTGCCGGCCAGAATGCCCAGAGCCAAACCATCAATGCCGTTGAGGTGACACCAAAGGGAGGTCTGCGCCAGCAGCAGCACGTTTCGGCCGGGCAGGAAGACGGCTTCATCCGGCGAGGCGGCGTCGGGGACGGCCCGGCCGGTGGTGCTCCAGTGGTCGCCGTAAACCGACCGCAACGGCAGGTCGAAGGTCGTCGGC
>JBOFFD010000601.1:0-1894 GCA_051648425.1 Planctomycetia bacterium | reverse complement strand
GTCCGTCGAAGGTCGAAGACGCGCCGCTGAGGAAAGCGGCGGCTAACGAAGACGATCGGACTTATTCGCCAAGTTCCAGGGTCGCACCTCGGTTTGGGTTGGCTTCGGGCAGTGACGGAGTATGAAGTGAAAAAGCACGACGAGGGCGGTCCCCGTGCGGACCGCCCTCGTCGGGTCGGGGTCGAGTTTTGAGACGGGCGGCGGAATCAGAAGGTGATTTCGCAGCCGGTGTACCAACCGTCGAATAGGATGCCGTGCTTGCTGTTGGGCCGGGGCCGTTTCTGCAGGTTGAAGTTGATCTGGTCGATGCCGTTGGCGACGTTCGACAACCACATCCATTCCCAACCGCCGTGCAGTCTGATGCGGGGGTGGGGGTAGCAGTTCAGCCCGACATGGCCTTCGAAGATGCCGCTGCCGGCGTGGCCGCTGTTCTCGTAGTTGAACAGCGTCAGGCCGTCGCCGCGGACCACCGACGACTGGGTCGTTAGGAAGTTGATGCCGTAGGTGCCTTTGCCCATCAGCGAAAGCTCGAAGCAATGCAGGAAAGGCAGCCGGGCGTCGAGGCCGAGTTCCGGGCCGATGATGTCGTTGTCGACCGACACCTGATACGTCGCCCGGACTTCCTCGGCCGTCTGGGCGAAACCCTGGGCCGCGGTGCCGCCGGTGTTCTGAATCGGACCGCCCGGCGGAGGAACCCGCGTGGCTTCGACCAGCGCGTTGTTCGGATCGCGGGGGTCGAAACTGGGCGGCGTCCGCAAGCTGGTCTGCCGGCTGGCCAACGCTCGGTCGTAGGTGGTGTCGGCGAAGAGGAAGTCGAAGCCTTCGTCCATGCCGACGTACCGCATGCCGCCGAGGAAAGTCAGTTCCCAGTTCTTCGAGTAGTGTTCGAAGATCCGCCGTTTGTAAAGGACTTCCCCGCCCTGGACGTCGAAGCTGTAGCTGGCCAGCGCCAGTTCGCCGTCGGTCCATAGAAGGCTGGAAAGACCTTGGCCCAGCGGGTCGTTGACCGTCGGTTCGCGGGGCACCGCCCGGCTGTCGTACCCGGCGGGCGCCGGGCTGGTGATGACGTCGGGACCGGGAATCACCGGGTTCTCGTTCCCCGGGTAGTGAGGGAACAAGACCGCGTTCACGATGGCGTTGTTCGCGAGAGTGCCGTTGAGCTGGCGGCGCTGTTCGCCGGAGAACCGCGGATCGGTGGTGGTGAACGGCGAGTTCAGATAACCCATGCGCTGATAGGCGAACCGGGGCGGCGCGCCGGTGCCGAGGGTGTTGCCGGAGGTCAAAACGCGGGTGAAGAACGCCGGGCCGGTTTCGAGCGGATCGTTGCCGGGCGGGGTCAAGTCGGTGAGGAGTTCCGACTCGAAGTCCTGGACGTAGAAGTAGGAACCTTCAATGCGGTCGCCGTTGGGCAGCAAGGCGCCGACGGTGAACCGCAAGCCGCTGGAAGTGCCCATGTTGAAGTCGTCGGTCTGCATCAACGTTTCGTTGGCGTTGAGGCGGGTGTTCACCGGCACGTTGATGCGCAGGCCCGGGTCGTTGGGATCCTGCGTGGTCGACGCGGGAAAGAAGCTTTCCACGCCGCCGAGAAGCGGAGCGACGACGAGCGGAGCGACGCCGGCCACTGGGTTAGGCGGGAAGATGTTGGGCGAAGTGCGCACCAACTCTTTGTTGCCGGGCTTGCTTCGCCGCCAGTTGAGATAGTCGGTGCCGACGTAGGGCCGAATGCCGGACCGAAGATTCCACAGTGACTCTTGTTGAGCCGGGGCTTGGTCGGCCGGGGCGCACGTCTCCGGATGGAGGTACGACTCGGTGAAGGTGGTGTAGAGGTCCTGCCGAGGAGCGATCGGCAGGCCGGCCGTAGGCTCGTCCGCCTGCCCCAAGACGCTCAGGGCGA
>JBOFFD010000600.1:0-1806 GCA_051648425.1 Planctomycetia bacterium | reverse complement strand
AGCAACGGTTCGATCCGTCCCCACTGCTCGTCGGAAAGTTCAAAGCGCCGCATGGAAACTCCCCCCTCCTTGAGGTCGATCTCCCGCGTAAACTACCAGAACGCGTCACTTTCGCAAGCGGTTTGTCAACACGGCCTAACACCTGCCTCTTGGCCAGCGGCCGGGAACTGGCCGAGTACCTGCCGCACCAACGGCCGCGCTTCCAGGAGGGCGATCGCCTGCCCCATCTGCCGTGGGTCGTCGGCCCGCTGCTCGGCGCCGGCGGCATGGGGGAAACCTACCTGGGCCGGCATCCGTATCTGCCGAACATGACCTCGGTCGCGCTGAAGTTTTTCTGCGATCCGAAGGTGAACCGCAAACAGTTGGAACACGAAGTCGCCCGCGCGATGGAGGCGCAGGCCGCCGGCTTGGGAACCGGGTTCGTCCGCCTGAACAACGCCCATCTCGACGTCGACCCGCCCTGTCTCGAATTCGAGTACGTCGCCGGCGGCACGTTGGCGGCGTGGGTGGAAGACCGCAAACGGTCGGGGTCGCGCCTGACGGTGAAGGAAGCGACCGACCTCGACTTAAGATTGGCGACGATCTTAAAACCGGCGCACTCGCTGAATCCGCCGCTCGTCCACCGCGATCTGAAGCCGGCGAACATCTTGCTCGACAAAGGGCCGGACGGCAAGCTGCGGCTGAAACTGACCGATTGGGGCATCGCCCTGCGCTCGGCCGCGCCGGGCTTGGCGTCGACCCCGCACGTCGCCAGCCGCGCCGGTACGATGACGCAAATGGCCCTGGGGGCGTACACGCCGCTTATGCCTCGCCGGAACAGGAACTCGGCCAGGAACCGCTCCCCAGCGACGACGTCTACTCGCTGGGCGTGATCTTCTTTCAACTGCTGCACACCGACTGCACCCTCCGCCGGCAGGACGATTGGGCCGATGATTTGTCGGAAGCCGGCGTGCCGGCGGGGGTCGTCGCCACGCTAAAGAAATGTTTCGCCCGGCGGGGACGACGACTCTCTGACACCGCCGCGCTGCTGGCCGAGTTCACCCCCGCCGCCCCGCCGCCCACCCTGGAACCGGCCGTTCCGTCGCCGCGTCCGCCGGTTCAGAAACCGCCGCCCGCGCCGATGGTGCCGCCTCCAAAAGCGGCGACTGTTCCGCCGCCCGCCGTGGTGCCTTCTGCGCCGAGCTTTCCCTTCAGCGCCGAGGAAGCCAAGGATTATCAGCGCCGCTACGCCGCTTGGTGCAAGCAGCCGTTGGAACTGACGAACTCGCTCGGCATGAAACTCGTGCTGATTCCGCCGGGGCGGTTCCTGATGGGTTCGCCGACGAGTGAGAAAGAACGACGTAACAACGAAAACCAAGAGGACGTGACGCTGACCAAGCCGTTCTACCTCGGTGTTTACGAGGTGACGCAGAAAGAGTACCGAGCCGTTACGGCAAGCAATCCATCGAGTTTCAAGAAAAAGAACTGGCTTGGTTTTGACGTTGGTGATGAAGAGCGAAATCCGGTGGAAAACGTTTCCTACGAGGACGCACTGGCTTTCGTGGCGAAACTGAATGGGCGCGACCGGGGAAAACTTCCGACGGGATGGAAGTACATGCTGCCGACGGAAGCGCAGTGGGAGTATGCGTGCCGGGCGGGGAGTAACACGGTGTTCAGTTTCGGCGACGTTCTTAATGGAGACAAGGCTAACTGTGACGGGAACCGTCCCTACGGCACGGAGAAGAAAGGACGGTACCTTGAACGGCCGGCGCCCGTGGGAAGTTACGCCCCGAACGGCTTGGGATTGTACGACATGCATGGAAACGT
>JBOFFD010000599.1:0-4313 GCA_051648425.1 Planctomycetia bacterium | reverse complement strand
ACATCGTCAGCGGCCGCTTCGCCCGCGAATGGTCGTGGGAAAAACGGATCGGCAAGCCGCGCTATCGGTTCCTAAAAGCGATGGCGCTGCGGCAGCCGATCAATGCGTTGGAGCAATCCGTTCGCCGAAATCTGGGACTTTCCGAATGAGCAGCCGCGTCGACCGCAAAGAGACTCCGGAGTCGACGACCGCGCGGCCGCTCGACGCCGAATGGATCGCCAAACTCGCCTCGGCCGCGATGGGCGACGGCACGCCGCCGCCGAACGGTCGGACCGGCGTGGCGGACGAGATCGACGCCGTGGTGGCGCGGGCGCGGTCGGCGTTCCGCTGGTGGAGCGAACGGCCGGTCGCCGAGCGCGTGCAATGGATGCTGCGTTTCCGAGCGCGTCTGGTCGAATCGCTCGACGAAGTGGTGGCCACCGTCGGGCGTGAACTGAACAAGCCGCGGCTCGACGTGCTGCACGAAGTCTTCCACTGCTGTCAGTTGATCGGCTTCTACGCCCAAAACGCCGAGAAGATGCTGCGGTCCCGGCGGACCGGTTCGGGCGTCCTCGTCAACAAACGGGCCGAGATTCGCTACCGTCCGCTAGGGGTGGTCGGCGTGGTCGCGCCTTGGAACTACCCGATCGTGCTGGTCGTCTCGCCGGTCGTCCAGGCGCTGCTGGCCGGCAACAGCGTGGTGGTGAAGCCTTCGGAACAGGCGGTGAAAACGGCGTTGCTGCTCGGTCGGCTTTTCGACGAACTGCGGTGGCCCGAACCGGTGGTGCAGATCGTTCCGGGCGGCCACGAGACGGCGATCGCGCTGGTCGAGGCGGGGGTCGACAAGGTCAGCTTCACCGGCGGCCGCCGGGGAGCGCAAGCCATTCTTCGGGCCGCCGCCGGCCGCTTGACGCCGGTCGTGACGGAACTGGGCGGCAACGACCCGATGCTGGTGGCGGCCGACGCCGACATCGGCCGGGCGGCCAACGCCGCGGTCTGGGGGGCGTTCCTCAACGCCGGCCAAAGCTGCATCGGCATCGAACGCTGCTTCGTCGATCGCCGGGTCGCCGATTCCTTCATTCAGCAAGTGGTGGACGCCACGAAGAAGCTGTCGGTGGGCCTGGCGGCGGCGACCGAACCGCCGCCGCGCGGCGACCGCGACCACGACGTCGGCCCAATGCGCTCCGCCGAGCAGTTCGAGCGGGTGCGCGAACTGGTCGACGACGCCGTCCGTCTTGGCGCCAAAGTCTTGACCGGAGGCGTGCCGACCGACGCCTCGAAGCTGCTTTTCCCACCGACGGTGCTGGTCGACGTCGACCTACGGATGCGCGTGATGCGAGAGGAAACGTTCGGCCCCATCCTGCCGATCCTGCGCGTTCCCGACATGGAGACCGCCGTCGAATACGCCAACGACAGCGTCTACGGCCTCGGCGCCAGCGTTTGGACGCGCGACCTTCGCAACGGCCGACGGCTGGCGCAACGGCTCAACGTCGGCGGCGTGGTGGTGAACGACTGCCTCGTCCATTTCGCCATTCCGCAGCTTCCTTTCGGCGGCGTCAAGCAGAGCGGCTTCGGTCGTTCGCAGGGACAAGCCGGGCTGCACGAGTTCTGCGCCACCCAGACCGTGGTTCGGCATCTTTTCGGCCCCCGCATGGAATTCCAGTGGTTCCCCTATGGAGCCAAGCACCGCATGATCGAACCGCTGCTGCGGGTGATGTACGGTGGAAAAAGCCTGGGAAAAACGCTCTTCGACGCCTGGAAGACGACGGGCGGGAACGGCAAGGCCCCACCGAAGAACGACGGAACGACGTAGTCGGCTCGGCCGGCGCCGAAGGGGCCGGTGGTTCCGCGCCGTCGTCGAATCGTGAGGTATACTTAAAAGGTTTTTGCTCAAGGCGACGGTCGGCGCAACCGAGCGTGCATCGTCAAACTCGAAGAGGATCGATTCAAGACATGGCGAGTTTGAACAACGACGGACAAGAATCACCGTCCGTCGACGAGGTCGCGGACATCGACCGCCGCGCCGGCGCCGATCGTCGCAAGCGGAACGTGCCCGTCGCCGTCGACCGCCGCAAAGGCGAGCGGCGCTCCGGGGAACGGCGGCGGCAGATCGACCCGACGACGTGCGAACGAGACTACGACCCGGAAGAAATCGAATTCATGCGGGCGATGGACGAGTACAAGCGCGAATACTGCCGACCGTTTCCGACCTGGAGCGAAGTGCTCGAAGTGTTGAAGTCGTTGGGCTACCGCCGCGTGGCCGAGCCGAGCAAGATAATCGCGAAGAAAGGCCGCGGCCCCTCCACCGCCGAAGAGTTTTGACCGCTCGCCCGGGTTCTTCAATCGGTTTCGGCGCGGTAAGATTCGGCGTCAGACGGCGGCCGGGGTCGCCGCCCGTCGTCCCTGCCAAGTTTCGCGGCGCGTCATTTCGCGGTCGAGCAGTTGCAGGAATTCCGCTTTGCGGCGCGGCCATTCCGGGGCGATGAGAAAGTCGCCGGGGGCGTCGCCCGTGACGCGATGGACGACCATCGATCCGGGGGTTCTTTCGAGCGCCGCGATCAGTAGTTCGAGGTAGTCGTCGCGCTCCAACACGCTGATTTCGCCGCGGCGGAACTGTTCCTCCATCGGCGTATCGCGCACCACGTGAAGGCTGTGGATCTTAACGCCGTCGATTCGCGCCGCCGCCACGGCGTCGATCGTTTCCAGCGCTTCGTCGAACGTTTCGCCGGGCAGCCCCAAAATCACGTGCGCGCTGACGTCGATTCCCCGGCCCTTGGTGCGTTCGCAGGCGTCGAAGAAACAGGCGGCGTCGTGCCCCCGGTTCATCCAATCGAGCGACTTCTGATGGACGCTTTGCAAACCGTATTCGACGGCGACGAAGTAACGGTCGGTGTAAGACTGAATCAAATCCAATACTTCGTCGCCGACGCAGTCGGGGCGCGTCCCGATGATCAGACCGACGACTTTGGGGTGCGCGACCGCGGCGTCGTACACCTTTTTCAGTTTTTCCAACCGGCCGTAGGTGTTGGTCGCGGGTTGCAGATAGGCGAGGTAGCCGTCGGCGTCGTACCGTTTTTCCAACGCGGCGACGCCCGTATCCAGTTGCTGTAAGATGGGAATGCGCGGCCCCCGGCGGGCGGGGCTGAAACTGCGGTTGTCGCAATAGACGCAGCCGCCATAGGCGACCGTGCCGTCGGCGTTGGGACATGTGAAGCCACCGTCCACCGGCACGCGCGCGATCCGCCGGCCGAATCGCTCTTCCAGAAACCGGCTGTACTTGTAGTAGCGGTGGCCGGCTTCCCGCCAACCGAATGGGGGCGCGGCGTCCGTCATGGTCGTTTGGCGCTGGTTTTTTCGGCGGCGGCGCGACGGGACAGGTCTTCCGCCCGCGCCGGATCGTGACGGCCGAGCAATCGACCGATCGCCGCCAATTCGTTCGCCCGGTCGTCGACGGCCGCCGATCGAACGGTCGTCGGGCGCGGTACGGCGGCCTCGGCCGCCGAGGGTTTCAGGCCGGCGATCTCGCTGTTGACCTGCAGCAAACGGCGGGCCGCCTCAATGCGGGCCTGGGCGTCGGGCGCCTTCACGGCCAACTGGTAGAACGAGCGAGCGACCTTGAGTTTTCCCTTGTCGGCCGCCGCCTTCCCTTTCGCCAACAACTCCACCGAGGTCAACGCGGGCGGCGTTCTTTCGACGTAACGGTCGGGCGAAACGCCCATGGCCGCTTCCATTTCTTCAAAATCGTGGATATGAACGTGCGACGAGACGCCGCCGGCCCGGGCGCCCCGCGCGGGACCGCCCGTGTTGCCTGGGAACGGGCCGCCGAACCGCGACCGACCGGCCACGGCCCCGCCAAGGCCGCCAAGCGATACGCCGCCGCCGTCGGGCGCCACGACCGTGGTTTGTACGCTGACGACGCTGACGGTGGGCCGTTGGATGGTCACGGCGGCGCGCGGCGGGACGACCGCCTGACCATGGGCGGCCGAGCTGCCGATACAATACCCAAGCAGTCCGAATTGCAGCATTTTCAAAGGCGGTCGACTCGACATGGAAATGCTTCTCCCCTGCTTTTTGGTATTGTACATGCCGATCGGTCGGTTTGAAACGTCTCTCGCGCCTGGGACCAGCGGGCGCTGGCGTTTCGCGGGACGCGGCGGGCGGGCTTCGAGTCGCCGTCGACGAAGGTCGTCGCAGGGCGGCTGAGGTTTCGACGGGCATAGTTCGGCGGCGTCAACGAATGGAAACTCTGCTCTACACCTTCGCTCCGGCGCTTCTGGCCGCCTGCGGCCTGGCGTCGGGCCTTTACCGTTCACGGGCGGTCGACGCCCTGGAAC
>JBOFFD010000598.1:0-7019 GCA_051648425.1 Planctomycetia bacterium | reverse complement strand
TCAAAGAGACCGTCGGCGTGGTCAAGAACGGCGTCGTGGAAATCTCAATCGCGTTGCGCACGCGAGTGAACTACTTCATGCAGGTGCGGGCGTACGACGGCTCGGCGCTGGAGTATTCGCTGCGGTTCGACTATCTCGGCCCGGCGGCGTCGACGCTGGAAGCGGTCGACCTCGACGGGGCGACGGTCGAACCGGTCGGTTTCGACGAGGCGGCGACGGCAACCCCCGTCGTCGATGAACCGGCCGTGAGCGAATCGATGGGCGACGAATCAACCCCGCCGCTCGACGCGGCGCTCGCCGACCAGACGGCGGTCGGCGACGACGGTTCGTACTATGCGGCCGAGGTGTTCGGCGACGACGACCGGTGCCGGCCGCACGAAGAGTTCGCCTTCGCCGAGGGCGAAGGGTGGGCGGCCTCTTTCGACGATTGGGACGAAGAAGACCTCTACGAAATGTTCGGCGTGATGGACGACCTAACGCCGGCCGACTACCTCGCCGCCCTTCGCTCGCGCGGCTTCTCCGAACCGTCGGCCGGTTGACCGGGTCGCTTCGCTACTTCCTCGGGTCGTACCTGCCGGCCAAGATGTCTTCCAGTCGGTTCAAGTTCGGTTCGACCAGTTCGTCGCCGCGAAGGAACGGCCGCAGGTGCGGGCCGTCGACGCCGAAGAAGTGGACGCCCAGCGCGGCGGCGGCGTCGCGGTCGGTCGTGGCGTCGCCCAGGAACCATACACGCTCCGGCTTGTACCCGTTCTCCGACAGAATTCGGCCGCCGATCGTCGTTTTGGTTTCCGGCGAGCCGTACACGCCGCGGAACAGACGATCCATCCCGCGCGCCGTCACGATGCCGCGCAATTCCGGCTGCGGCGTCCCGGAGATCACGTAGCACGGAATCCGCTCGTGCCATCGCTCCAGAAACGCCTCGGCGCCGGCGATGTACGGGCAGGTGGTCACCCGCCGCACCACCCGCTCGCTGAAGAGCCGATTCAACTCCATCACTTCGTCTTCGGTCTTCGGCCGACCGACGATCGCCGACCAAATGTGGCGGAACTTGGCGACCCGCGACACTCCGCCGTTCAAGTAGTAGTAGGCCATCGCGGCGTCGACGTGGTCCGGCGCCTGCTCCTTCATCAGTTCGTGGAACTCGACTTCCTTCAGCGACGCCGAGTCCAAGACAACGCCGTCGAAGTCGAACAACAGTGCGTCAATCGGCAATGATTCGGTAGGCGACGGATCGGCGGGTGCGGTCGGCATCGGGGCGAAGATCTCCAATCGAATCAGTTCGGCGGTTAGTAGGCGGTGAACTCAATGTAAGAGCGGACCGGTCGTCGAAAAGGCGGGATCGGGAATCCGCGCGACCCGCCGCCGCTTTCGCCGCGTAGAACGTTGGTCGATGATCGCAACGAAAGGGATCGAATGCCGCCGAGCCAGTCCGCCCCGCTGAAAGCCGTCTTGTTCGACCTCGACGGCACGCTGGTCGACAGCTACCCGGCCATTCAGGCGAGCGTCAACTTCGTCCGCGCCCGCTACGGCCTGCCGCCGCTCGACGAACCGACGGTGCGGGCGGCGGTCGGCAACGGCGTGCAACGGTTGCTCGAATCGACTATCCCTGGCGGGTCGTTCGCCGACGATCTGCCGGTCTACATGGACCACCATCCCAGCGTCATTTCGTCGCACACCGTTCTGCTGCCAGGGGTGGAAGAGACCTTGCGCGGACTGGTCCGGCGCGGCGTAAAGTTGGGGGTTTGCAGCAACAAACCGTTGCCGTTGACGATGCGGCTGCTTGCCGATTTGAACATGGCCGACTGGTTCGCGGCGGTGATGGGGCCGGAATCGGTGCCTCGGCGCAAGCCCGCTCCGGACATGCTGTTGGCGGCGCTGCAGGCGCTCGGCGTCGTCAAGGAGGAAGCGATGTACGTCGGCGACATGACGGTGGACGTCGAAACGGCGAGAGCGGCGGGGGTACTCGTTTGGGTGGTGGCCACCGGCTCGAACTCGACCGAGCAACTGCTCGCCGCCGGCCCGGACCGGCTGATGACGCGGTTCGACGAGCTATTGTCGACGGCCGGCGCCGGCCCCGCGACGGAAACGCCGCAGGCTTCTTGACAAACGCGCCGGCGCGCCGATGATTGGACCAATGTCTTGTCGAGGATCGACCGCCGGTCTTCGTCCGTCGGCGGCCGACCTTTCATGGGAGCGGCTCTGTCATGCGCAGCAAGTTGATTCCGCTCGACGGCGGCGACCCCATTCCGTTGCTCAAGGCGACGGTCCTCGTCGGTCGTCGGCCCAATTGCGACATTCGGCTCGATTTTCCCAACGTTTCCGGCAGGCACTGCGAACTAACCTTCGACCAAGGTTCTTGGTTGGTGGTCGACCTCGACAGCGGTAACGGCGTCAAGGTCAACGACGTCAAAGTCACGAAGAAACGACTTCTGCCCGGCGACGTTCTCGCGATCGCCCGTAAACACGTCTACCGCATCGAGTATAAGTTCACCGGCGACCGCGCCCGCATCGAATCGGAAGAGGTCGAAGACATTTTGGAACGGTCGCTCATTGAGCGTGCCGGCCTCGGCCGCGGCGAACGCCGTCCAACGCCGCCGTCGCGGCCTTCCAACGATGACGAAGTTGACACGATGCTTTGAGTCTTTCTTCGCGTTACGGCGGCGCCGATCCCAGCATCATCCCAAGATCGGTTGTGGTCCGGTACAACTACACGGGCTTGATCGGTCGGCGTTGGTCAAGCAGCCGCTCGAACAACTCCAGATGGCGGCTGGCGACGGCCGCGATGCCGAATCGATCAACGATCAACGACCGCCGCCGGTGCGCCGCTTCGAGCGACGACGCCGTCAGTTCTCGTTCCATCGCCAACGCCAGCAGGTCCGGCCGACGCACTGGGACCAACGGCAGTAAGTCGTCGGGTAGGATGCCTTCGTTCTGAGGAATGGCGCCCGCAATGCAGGGTAGACCCAGCGCCGCCGCCTCGAGCAGCGACAAACTCAATCCCTCGTGATAGCTGGGCAGAACGAACAGATCGGCCGCGCGCAGGTACGGCTCGACGTCGGCGACCTCGCCGACGAAAGTCACGCGGTTGCCGAGTTTCCGATCGGTCACGCGCTCTTCCAACGCCTTTCGATCGGGGCCGCCGCCCACCAGCAGCAGTTGCAAGTCCCGGCCGGCCGCTTGGTTTAGGCCGACGGCGTCAACGAGGTCTGCCAGTCCCTTCATGGGATGAAGGCGTCCGGTGTAGACGACCGTCGGCCGTTCCGGCAGATGCAGCCGACGACGGTGCGCCGGCGCGTCGGCCGCCGACCAACCGCACGCCGGCAACGGCACGCCGTTGTCGATGCGGTGCAACCGGTCCGCCGGATAGCCGGCCGCCAGCAATTCGTCGAACACCGTGGGGCCGGGGGCGACGACGGCGTCGGCCTGTTTCGTCGCCCGACGCACCAATCGGCCGCCGCGCGCCGTTTCCTGCCAAGCGGCATCGCCGGTCGCGCCGGCGCCTTCCGCCCGCAAGACGGCGCACTTCCCGATCCGCCGCGCCACCGAAGTCGTGGTCGCCGCCAGGTGCTTCAGCATCGAACAGTACGCGACGTCGTAGGTCCGACGGCGGCGGATCAGGAACGCGGCGAGCCGAGAAAGAGCGTAGGCCGTCCCCAACACCGGCGCGTGCCAAACCGGTAGGCGGAAGACTCGTACGCCGCTGATGATTTCCACCGCAGGCAGCGACGGTTGCCATCGGAACGTGACGATTTCGACGGCGCAGCCGGCGGCCGTCCATTCGCCGGCAAGGCGTTCGACGATCCGCTCGGCGCCGCCGACGGACGGGCGGTAATGTTGGGTCACGGCGACGATGCGCAACCGGCGGCTCCCTTCAACGGCGATCTCCGCGATTCATTACGGTTGCGGCGGCGCATCGGTTTGCCGGTCGTCGACGGCGAACACTCTCCGCCGCACGACCGGGATTTCGCTCCAATAAATGCCGTTGGGGTTGACGCCGAGGGCGTCGTACCGCCGGAGGCGTTCGGCGACGTCGGGCCGTCGGGCGACCGCCGGCAGGTGGACCAGCCACAGCCAACCGGCCGCCGCCGCGACGCCGGCCAATGCCAGCCGACCGCGCCACGCCGACGGCTTGAACGGTTCGGTCACTTGCCGCCCGCCGCGCCGGCGATCGAATTCGCGGCGTCGGGGAAGACGACCATGAACATCAGGTAGGCCATGACGAGGCTCAACACCAGACTGAACGATTGCCCGACGATATAAAGCGTCAGCGCCTTGCCGCCGCGCAGGCAGCCGGCCAATTCACGGAAATTCGTCTCCAGGCCGATGCTGACGAAGGCGAGGCAGAAGCACCACTTTCTAAGATCGACGGTTCCCGACTTCGTGACGAGATCGACCAATTCCGGCCCGCGCTCGGCGTTCGCGTAAAGAAAAGAAAAAAGAATCGACGCGCCTAAGAAGCCGAAAATGAATTTCGGGAACCGGCGCCAGATCTCCCAGAGCGACGGCTTGGCGCCGCCGGCGCCTTTTTCCACGAACGTCACCCAGTAGACGGAGACGCCGAAGGCGACGACGCCGATCAGGATGTTCTGAATCATCTTGACGGTGGTCGCCGTTTCCAACGCGATTTTGCCGCCGTCTTTATCCAGCAGGGCTCCGGCGGCCGCCACGGCCCCGGTCGAATCGATCGTTCCACCGATCCAGGCGCCCGCCACCACCGGATTCATTCCGACGGCGACGCAGACCGCCGGCTGCACCACCATCATGACCGCGGTGAACGCCAATGAAATGCCGATCGCCAGCGACAGTTCCTCTTTCTTCGCCCGGCAGGCGGCCGCCGTCGCGATGGCCGCCGACACCCCGCACACCGACATGTCGGCGGAGATGACGAGGTTCAACGACTTCGAGGTCATTTTCAGCACGTACTGGCCGAAGAGATAGGTGCCGACGAAGACCACCGGCGTCGTCGCCCAAGAAACGAAAACGCCGGGAAGACCCAGCGCCAGCAACTTGCCGAACAACACTTCCGCGCCCAGTAAGACGAGGCCGGTCTTAATGTAAAATTCGGTGCGAGCCGCCGGTTTCCACGCCTCCGGCGTTCCAATAGTGTTGCCGATCGCCAAACCAACCAACAATGCGAAGAGAGGGAATTCGAGGTTGTAGTACTTAATCGCCGCCTGTTCGGAGAGAAGAAAGCTTAAGAGGGCGAGAAGGAACACCGGCGGATAGGCGCGGAGGAAGGCGGACGCCGACAGGGCGCCTCGGCCGGCGGCGCCGGCCGCCGCCGCGAACAAGAAGAGCGTGGCGAAATAGACCGCCGCCATCCCCGGCGCCAAGTAGTCCTTCCCCTTGCGGAAGAAGGCGTCGCGCGGATCGTCGATCCAGACCGACGGCGTCGCCACCCAGCCGGCGATTTTGGTCGTCAGTCGGTCGTCCGGGTCGGTCGGATACCGCACCACCGCCAAGCAACCCAGCAGAATCGTGAACCCCACCCACACCGCCAGCCAGTCTTCCAACCGCCACAAATCGCTCCACGCCGACCGCGGCGCCGACACGACCTCCGAAGCTCCCGCGTCGTCGTTTCGTTGGTCGGCCGTGGTCATGCTGCAATATCCTTCGGGCGGTGCGCGCGGCGTGTCGAAGCAGCGTTTTAGAACCACCGCTCGGGATGGCATCTCTCGCCGGCGGGCGGCGCGAAGATCATTCGGTCGTCGTCGGACGGGCGGCCGATTTCCTACATTGGAATCGGCTGTTTCGGTCACTCGCTCGGAGCCGGCGCGTCATGGCGAATGATAACGATCTCGGCGCGACGCAGTCTCCGGATCGGCCGACCGGGGCCGAGTTCGTCGAACGGGTGCTGTCCGTCGGCGTGTTGACCGTCGAGGAACTGGAGTCGTTCCTGGCGACCACCCCCGACGCGGCGATCGGCGACGCCGCCGGCATGGCCGCCGCCCTGGTCCGCCGGGGTTTGTTGACGCAGCATCAGGCCCGCGGCGTTTTCCTCAATCAAACGGAACTACTCGTCTTCGACGACTATGTCGTGCTCGACAAGATCGGGCAGGGGGGGATGGGCGCCGTCTTTCGGGCGCGGCATCGCCGGATGGACCGCATCGTCGCGGTGAAGATTCTGAAACCGAACAAGCCGATGGACGACGCTCGGCGTCGGGAAATGCGGAGCCGGTTCGAGCGGGAAGTGAAGACCGCCGGCCGACTGCTGCACCCGAACATCGTGGCGGCGTTCGACGCGGGCGAAGTGGCCGGCTCGCCGTATTTGGTGATGGAATATTTGGACGGCGTCGACCTCCACCAGTTGGTGCGATTGCGCGGTCCGTTGTCGGCCGGCGAGGCGGTTCCCTTGATCGTCCAGGCGGCGCGAGGTCTGGGTTACGCCCATCAAAACGGCGTCGTCCATCGCGACGTCAAGCCGTCGAACCTCTTCCTTGATTCCACCGGCATAGTGAAAGTCCTCGATCTGGGGCTGGCCCGCCTCGCCGATCGCGGCGACGGCGGCGCGGCCGTCGGCGACAAGAACGAGTTGACCCAGGCCGGCGTCGTCATGGGGACGGTCGACTTCATGGCGCCGGAGCAGGCGGAAGACACCCACCGCGCCGAGGCGACCGCCGACGTCTACAGCCTGGGCTGCACGCTGTACTACTTACTAACGGGCGAACTGCTCTTTCCCGGCGAATCGACCATCGCGCGAATCATCGCGCACCGCGAAAAGCCGCCGCCGCAATTGGGCGCCCGCCGACCCGACGTTCCGCCCGCGGTCGACGCCGCCTACCGGGCGATGGCGGCCAAGAACCCGCATGATCGGCCGCAGTCGATGGCGGAGGTCGAGCAGCTTTTGACGGCGTCGTTGGCCGCGACGCCTGTCGTAACGGTCGTCGGCGCCGCCGAGATCGTCGACTCTTTTGAAGAGCGAACAGCGATGGGCTTTCTCGCCGGCGCGCCGTCGGCGCCGCCTCCGGAACCGACCCCAAAACACCAACCGACGCTCATCGAACCGCCGACGGTGACGC
>JBOFFD010000597.1:0-3540 GCA_051648425.1 Planctomycetia bacterium | reverse complement strand
TCTGTCGCGCCAGCAGATGACGCTGCGGCGGATGGGGTCGGCGGCCCTCAGTTTGGCGTACACCGCCTGCGGACGGTTCGACGGCTTCTGGGCCGAGTCGTTGAAGCCGTGGGACGCCGCCGGCGGCGTGGCGCTGGTGCTGGAAGCGGGCGGCACGGTCACCACCCCCGAATTGCAGCCGTACGACGTCTATCTGCCGACGATCCTGGCCACCAACGGACTGCTGCACGCGGCGTTCGGCGAACGGATCGCCGCCGTGGGGCCGTCGCGGTAAACTGGTTTGGACGAAAGGCAGGGAACGGGGGAAGCGATCATGACGCCGCTTGAACGAACGCGGACGCCGAGCGTCGTCGTCGCACTCCTGTTATTCATCGGCTCGACGGCCATGGCGCAGCCCGGCGGCTCGACGGCCCCGAAGCCGGGCGCGACTTCGCCGAAGAGCGAGCCGGCCGCCGGCAAGACAGCGGAACGCGCGCCGGGCGTCGGTGGTCTGCCCCGAATCGCAGTGCCGACGCGCCCCGCGCCGCCGTCCGACGCCGGCCGCCCTGAGACCGGCAACGTCGTCGAAAGTCTGCCGCCGTTCCGCGACGCCATCTTCCTTCTCCTGCGCGACTTTGAAAAAATCGACGACCCGGAGATGTTCGTCCTCCCGGCGAAACGCTGGAAGCAATTCATCGACGAGGAGATCGCCCGTCGCCAGGCGCCGCGGACCGAAGCCTCGGTCGTCAGCTTGGAGGTCTCCGGCGTCGTCGACGATGCGACCGCTCGGTTGACCGCCCGCGTGGTCGTCCGCGTCGACGAACCGCGCGGGTCGACCGTCGACCTGAAAATGGGCGAAGCGAGCTGCCTCTCGGCGACGGTTCAGACGGACGGTCCCATGGGGCTTGGCCCCGTGCGAACGGCGACGCTTCGCCGGGGGACGAACGGCTACCAATTGACCGTCGACGCCGCCGGCAACAGCGTCTGCACCTTGGAACTGGCGCTCGAGGTCGACCGCTCGCCGTCCGACCGACGCCTGCGGCTGTCGCTTCCCGGGGCGCCGGCGAAAAATCTGGAGTGGAAGTCGACGCAGCCGCTGGACTTCCTTCGCGACGGCCGAACCGGCCGCGACTTCCAGGTCGAAAAGGACCGTGTGACGTTCCGTCGCCAGCCGCTGCGCGACGACGCACTGGATCTCGTCTGGCGGACCTCGACCGACCGGGCGGCCGGCGGCGCGCCGGCGTTCACCGCCGAGGGGACGTTGGTCTACCGCGTCGACGACCAACTCGTCGCCTGCGACGCCGTGCTGAAGATCGACGCGCGCACCGAGTCGCGCGAATGGACGTTCCGTCTGCCGCCGGGCGAGCAGGTCCGCGGCGTTCGGTTGGAAAAAGCCAAGGACCGCTTCGAGCCGGTGGAGTTTACGACCGCCGACGCGGGCGACCACGTCAAGCTGACGCTCAAGTTTCCCGAGCCTGTCGCCGGCGCGGCGACGGTCCACGTTTCCACCAGCCGGTCGCGGTCCGCTTCCGAGCCGACGGCGTCGGTCGGGCGGTTTGAAATGGAGGGAGCGTGGTCGCAGACCGGCAAGGTCACCATCTTGACCTCGTCCGACCTGGCGCTACGCACCGAAAACCGCGTCGGGCTGCGCCCGGTCGCCGCCGCCCAGCTCGACCCCGCCTTGCAACGGCTCGGTCCGCTGGCGGCCTTCCAATACAGCACCCAACCGGCGACGGTGGAACTCGCCGTCGAAAAGGCCCGCTCCCTGACCACCGCCAGCAGCTCGACCCGCGTGTCGATCGGCGCCGACCGCGCCGACGTCCGCTCGACCATCCGTTACGAGGTCCGCAACGCCCGCGCCGAGCAAGTCGTCGTGCGGGTGCCGGCGGCCCTCACCATTCTCGAACTCGGGCCGCGCGACAAGATCGCCCGCTTGATCGAACAGCCCGACTCGGAAGTCGGCATGACCAAGATCGTCGTGCAGTGGACGGAACCGATCCTGGGGGCCGTCGAACTCGATCTGCACGGTACGCTGCCGATCTCGACGGCCAAGCCGAACGGTTTGAAACTGCCCACCGCCGCCGTCGACCCCGGCGGCCAAGGGACGGTCGAGGTTTATCGAGAATCGAACGTCCGGTTGACGCCCGATCCGGCGATGACGCGGAATCTGTTTCGCCAACCGCTGCCGAGCGCCGCCGCCGGTCCGGTTCCGCAGAATCGGTCTTCGGGTGAAAACCCCGTACCGCTCTGGTTTTTCCGCCATCAACTCGGCGTCCCCGTTTTGGGCGTCTCCGTGCAGCGGCTGCCGCGGCGCGTCGAAGCCGACGTGACCACGGCCGTTCGTCTCGCCGAAAACGACCTATTGGTTCAACAGACCATCGCCTTCCGCTCGCTGAACGAACCGATCGATCAACTCGTGCTGCGCGTGCCGCCCGGCGTCGAAGATTTGACCATTCAGGACCGCAAGGCGACGGCCGCCGACGGCTTGACGGCGGTCCTGCTGCCCCAACCCGCCGAAGCCGGCGAACTGAGCGTGAAGTACCGGGTCGCGCCGTCGGCCGCCGATGTTCCGGCCGCCGAACGACCGGACGAGAAACGACCGGCGGTAGCCGACTCGCCGGGGGTGCGACGCCTCTCGGTTCCGTTGGTTCGCCCGAACGACGCCGAAGTCCGGTCGTGCCGGATCGAAGTGTGGTGCGACCGGCCGTTGCGGGCGGAAGTCGTCGGTCCGTGGAGTTCCGGGACGCCCCGTGTCGATCGGCTCGACGCCGCCGCTCCGGCCCCCGCCGCCGTCGCCGTGATTCAAGGGGAACCGCCCGACGCCTTGGAACTGCGGTTCGAGCCGGCCGCCCCGATGGCGTCGCTGGTATGCCCCCGCGTGGTCGTCGAGGAAACGATCGGCGCCGACGGCCGACGCCGGGGGTGGAAACGGCTTCTGGTCGCCAAGCATCGGACCGACGCCGCCCGCTTCGCGCTGCCGCTCGGCTGTGAAATCGTGCTCGCCTTCATCGACGGTGAACCGAGGACCGTCACCGTCGGCGGCGACCGGATCGCCACCTTGGCGCTGCCGACGTCCGATCGGCCGTTTTCCCTGGAGATCTGCTACGAGTACGCCGCCGCCCCGCGCTTTGGCGCGATCGGCGTCTACGCCGCCGGCGCTCCGCCGCTGGTGGGCGACGCCGCCGTCGAGGACGTCCGCTGGTTGATTCAAACCTGTTCCGACCAGTTGCTCTTGGGCGGCGTGCCTGGCGACGGCGTCGTCGCCTGGAGCGATTTATCGTGGCGGTTCCAGGGAATCCTGCATCGACCGACCAGCGGCACGACGACCGCGGCCGCCGCCGACTGGTTGAAGGCGGCCGCCCCGGAAGTCGTTTGGTCGCCGTCACTTGGGTCGCCGCCGGTCGGCCGCCTCTGGTCGTTCAGCACCTGGGCCGAGACCGACCGCTTGTCGCTGCTGCACGTCCACGACGTCTTCTGGGTCTTGCTTTGCTCCGGGGCGGCGTTGGTAGTGCTGCTGGCGGGGTTGCGGCAGCCGCCAGGCGAGCAATGGCGCTGGTTCGC
>JBOFFD010000596.1:0-2899 GCA_051648425.1 Planctomycetia bacterium | reverse complement strand
GGTCGGTTCGCGGGAATCGACGTCTTCCTCCACTGGACGTTCCTTCTGCTGCTCGGTTGGGTGTTTCTCGCCCACCTCGGCAGCGGCGACTCGATGTCGAAGGCGCTTGAAGGGGTCGCCTTCATCCTGTCGATCTTCGCCTGCGTCGTCTTGCACGAGTTCGGCCACGCCCTGGCGGCCAAGGGCGTGGGCATCGCCACCCGCGACGTCACCATTCTACCTATCGGCGGCGTCGCTCGGCTCGAGCGCATGCCCGACGAACCGCTGCAGGAACTGTGGGTCGCGCTGGCCGGTCCGCTGGTCAACGTCGTCATCGCCGGAGGTTTGATCCTCGGCATGTCCGCCGCCATCGATCCGAAACTGCTCAGCCCCGACATGGCCGAGAAGTCGTTCCTCGCCAAACTCACCGCCGTCAACTTGGCGCTGGTCTTCTTCAACATGTTGCCCGCCTTTCCGATGGACGGCGGCCGAGTGTTGCGCGCCTTGTTGGCGACCCGCATGGACTACGTGCTGGCCACCCGCACCGCCGCCTCGGTCGGCCAAATCATGGCGATGCTGTTCGGTTTGGTCGGCCTGATGAGCGGCAATCCGTTCCTCGTCTTCATTGCGTTCTTCGTGTTTCTGGGGGCGGCCGAAGAAGCCCACGCCGTCGAAACCCGGCGGTATTTTCAGAACGTCCCTGTGCGCGAGGCGATGCTCACCAACTTTCAATCGCTCGACCCCTACGACACCCTGGAACGCGCCGTCGACGAACTTCGCGCCGGCAGCCAGCACGATTTCCCCGTCTTGGACCACAACCGCATCGTCGGCGTGCTGCCGCGAAACGTGTTGCTGACCGCGGTGGCGCGGTATGGTTTGACAAAGCCGGTGGGGGAGGTGATGGAACACGAATTCGCCGCGGTCGACCCGTCGGCTCCGCTCGACGTGACCTACGGCCGAATGCGCGAAAACGGCTGTGAAACGGTCCCGGTGGTGGTCGACGACCGGCTCGTCGGCCTCATCACGCTCGACAACATCAGCGAATGGGTGATGGTGAAGTCGGCCATCAACCAAGCCCAAAACGCCTTCGCCCGCGACCGCTGAATCCGCTCCCCGGAAGGAACCGTTCCCCTTGAGCAAGCCGACCGACGCAGCCGTCGTCGAAGTCCGTTTCTGGATAGAACCGCTGCCCTATCGGGCGCCGCTGAAGTTCGGCGGGCGGATCGTCGCCGCGGGCGAGACGCTAAACGTCGAACTACGGGTGAAGACGCGCGCCGGCAGGCAAGCGGTCGGCCTGGGGTCGATGACGCTGGGAAACGTCTGGGCGTGGCCGAGCGCCGCGGTCGACCCCGAAACGTCGGGCCGAGTCGTGAAAAATCTGGCGGAGCGGATCGCTCGGGCGGCCGGGGGTTTGACGGAGTTCGCCCACCCGCTCGACCACGCGCGCTCTTTGCACCACGACTACGCCAGACTGGCGGCGACGGCCGTCGCCGACGAACAGTGCCCCGAACCCGCACCGATGCTGGCGGTGCTGCTGGCCGCCAGCCCGACCGACGCCGCCCTTCACGACGCCTTCGGCAAGGCGAACCGCATCAACAGTTTCGACGGCCTGTCGGCCGAGTTCGTCGAGCAGGATCTTTCCACTCGCCTCAACGCCGACTTCGCGGGCGAACACCTCGACCGCTACACCCGCCGGACGCCGGTCGACCGAATGCCGCTGTACCACCTGGTCGGCGCGCTCGACCCGTTGACCCCGGCCGACGTCGTCAAGCCGATCGCCGACGGACTTCCGGAAACGCTGGGCGAGTGGGCCGATTTCAACGGCCTGACGCACTTCAAGATCAAGCTGAACGGCGACGACCTGGCGTGGGACGTCAGCCGGGTGCTGGCCGTCGAACGGGTGCTGACCGAGGTTCAAGCCGCCGGCGGCCGGACCGATTGGCGGTACTCGCTCGACTTCAACGAGAAGTGCGCGAACGTCGACTACGTTTTGGAGTTTCTCCTTAAAGTGCGGGAAGGAGCCCCGGCGGCCTACGACCGCACCCAGTACGTCGAACAACCGACGCACCGCGACTTGAAATCCCACCCCGACCACGTCATGCACGAAGCCGCGAAACTGAAACCGGTGGTCATCGACGAATCGCTCGTCGACCTGGAAAGCCTGCTGCTGGCGCGCGACAGCGGCTACACGGGCGTCGCGCTGAAAGCGTGCAAAGGCCACACCGACGCTCTGCTGATGGGGGCGGCGGCGCAGAAGTACGGCCTGTTCCTCTGCGTGCAAGACCTGACCTGCGTGGGGGCGTCGTTCCTGCACTCGGCCGAGCTGTCCGCCCGCATTCCCACCGTCGCCGCCATCGAAGGGAACGGCCGGCAGTACTGCCCCGCCGGCAACCGCGGCTGGGACGAACGGTTTCCCTCAATGTTCCATATCGTCGACGGCCAGGTCGGCTGCGGCGTGTTGAACGGCCTCGGTCTGGGGCATTGATCCGAGCATGAGCGACGCCGGCGAACCGTCGGAAGAAGAAGCCGGCTGGAACGGCGACGACCCTTGGACGCGCGTCACCCGCGGCTTCCTGGGCATCGCCGACACCCCCGCCTACCTGCGCCGCTCGCTGGCCGTGCAGGACGCCGTGCAAGGGGTGCTGAACCGGTGCGAACGGGAGCGCGACGGCTGGTTCGACGGCGTCCGCCTGCACCTGCGCGCTTGGAACGCGCTCGTCGCTCTAGACCTGGCGGTGGAAGAGTTGCTGTCGAACGAAGACCGCGCCGCCCTGCACCGGCTGAACGAGATCGTGTTCGCCGGCCGCGCGCGAGAGCGCAGTAGATTCGCGGACGGGCGGCCGGGTCAAGTTCTGCTGCGGTTGGCGCAATGCCTGGAACGGTTCGAGCGACGTTGGACGGTGTACACGGCCCACTTGAC
>JBOFFD010000595.1:0-2976 GCA_051648425.1 Planctomycetia bacterium | reverse complement strand
GAAACGCTGCGCCCGGTTGTCGATCTGCTGCCGGTGGTGCTGCGCGACGTGCCGATCTCGACGGACGTCGGGGGGGGACGCGAAGCGTGGCCGTTGGCCTTGACGGCGGACGGCGTCGCCGGCCCACTGTTGCGGCTGGACGACGATCCGGCGGCGTCGCAGCTTCGCTGGAAGGAGTTCCCTGGTTTCTTCGCCTCGTTTCCCACCGGGGGCGTGAAACCGGCGGCTAGTGTGCATGCGACCTTCTCCGATCCACGCACGATCGGTTCCACGGGGGCGCCGCCGGCCGTCGCCGTGCAGTTTTTCGGCGCAGGCCGGGTCTTGTACCTCGGTTCGTCCGAGACGTGGCGGCTGCGACAACTCGGCGACCGTCTGTACGATCGGCTGTGGATTCAGTGGGTGCGTTACTTGGGGGAAGGCCGACTGTTGCGCGGGGCCGGCCGAGGTTCGTTCGTCCTGGACGGCGACCGCTTCCCGTTCGGCGCGCCGTTGAACCTGGCCGTTCGGTTGTTGGACGAAGAGTACCGCCCGTCGACCGACGCCGAAGTGGAGTTGACGGTCGTCGACCCGACCGGCGCGTCCCACGTCGCCGCCCTGAAGCCGATGGTCGGACGTCCCGGTTCTTTCGCCGCCCCGTTCCTGCCGCCGACGGTCGGCGAGTATCGGCTGCAACTGCTCGTTCCCGGCGGTTCGGAGGTCTTGGAGCGGACGATTCAAGTGACCGCGCCGGATCTGGAGTTCGCCGACGTTCGGCGTCAAATCGCCCGTCTGGAACGATTGGCGACGGGGACCAAGGGATTGGTCGTCGGGCCGGACGAGGTCGACCGGTTGCCGGCGTTGTTCGCAGACCGCGGCGAACGGCAGACGCTGCCGGGCGTGCCGATGGCGCTGTGGGACCGGGCGTGGGTGATGATCGCGGCGGCGGCGTTGCTATCGGTCGAGTGGGCGGTTCGCAAAGCCTGGAATTTGGCGTAGAATCGGGTGCGCTGCCAATGGTGCGGGCGACGGAAGTCGTCGCAACGAGAGTCAGGCGAAACGCAAGTCTTTCCTCGGGTTCCACCTCATGCATTTTTGTCGCAGGTCGGTTCGATGTACTGTCAGGTCGGCGAGAATTCTCGGCAGCATTGCCTAACTATGATGCAAGGGAAAGCTGCCGTGCAAACGTTTGATAGTCTCCTCGGCAATCGCTCGTCGATGTATTTAGCGGATTCATTATGTCGCGGTGATTGTAGTTGACCGACTTATAGTTCGTGAAATTCACGGGTTTCACTGGGGATCGTGGCGGCGAAGCCGGTCGTTCGTGAAGGTAGGGGGGTCTTTTCCATCATCCGCGCGAAGAACGTCGCGGCCGGGCTGCGACGACGGGTCGTCGGCGTCGGCACGAAAGATGCAAAAGAAAATGTATGCTTTGTGACGTAGCGCGAGGCGACGGCGGAAACGTGATGTTGGAGGCCCTGGTGGAGCGATCGCTCGACGCACCCCCGGATTCGCTGCTGCTCTTGACGCTCGGCGAAGTCTGCGAGTTGGTGTCGAACAGCCACGACCTGAATGAAACGCTGTCGAACATTGTTCGACACATTCAACAGCGTTTCCGCACCGACGTTTGTTCCGTCTACACGATGGACCGGGCGACGGGCGACATGGTCTTAAGCGCCACCGTCGGCCTCCGCTCCGACAGCGTTTCCGCGGTCCGCATGCCGATCCACGAGGGTCTCACCGGCCTGATCGCGGAAAGCAAGTCGGCGGTCGCCACCAACGACGCCCCCAGCCACCCCCGCTACCGGTACTTCCCCGAGACCGGCGAAGAAGAGTATCCGTCGTTCCTGGGCGTACCGATGATTCACGGCGGCATCGTCGAAGGGGTGCTCGTCGTCCAGCACCGCGACCGCCGAACGTATCACGCCAACGAAATGCGGATGCTGGCCGGGGTCGCCGCGCAACTTGCGGTGTTGGTCATCAACGCCCGGTTGAACCGGGAACTGACCGCCGCCGTCCACCGCTGCGACGAAGAGGCGATCGTCCGCCCGAAACCGCCGACCAGCGAATTGCAAGGTTTCGCCGCCAGCACCGGCTCGGCTCGCGGCCGGGCCATGCGCTTCGAGGAGTTCGACTTCACCAATCCGGCACTCGTGGCCCGGCCGGCCGAAAGCGTCGAAGCGGAGCGCGAGCGCCTTCAAGTTTCGTTGGAGTATGGCCGGCGCGACATCGACCGCGCCGCCCGCCACTTGGCCGACATCCTCGGAGACCAGTTCGGCGCCTTGATGCAGGCCCAACGGCTCATGTTGGAAGACACTGTCGTTCAGCGCGACCTCTTAAGCCGGATCGACGCAGGCCTCAGTGTCGAAAAGGCGGTCGTGGAAGTTTGCGGCGACTACCTGCGGGCCTACCAGCAGCTCGACAACCCGGTCTTCTACGAACGGATCTACGACGTCAAGGACGTCTTCCGTCGCCTGCTGCATCGCGCCGAAGTCCTGGCCAAACCGACCGACGACGGCGATTCGGTGATCGTCGTCGGCCATGAGGTTTCCCTCTTGGAACTGTTCGCCTGCGACCTGCCGCGGGTGCGCGGCATTCTGGTCGAGAAAGGCGGCGCCTCGAGTCACGTCGCCATCCTGGCCCGCAGCTTGGGCATTCCGATGTTGACCAACGTCGCGCACGTTGTTTCGGTCGTCAGGGACGGCGACGAACTATTCCTCGACGGCGACTCGGCGGTTTGCTTCATCAACCCGGAAGGCGAGCGGCGACGGCTTTGCATCGACTTGATCGCCCGCCGCGACGCCGACCTTCTGGACGACGGCGAACTGCTGGTCGAACCGCCGTTGGACCTGCACGCGACGGTCAACCTGCTGCCGGAGGTCGCCCGCAGCGTGAAGGTCGACGTCGACGCCGTCGGCTTGTTCCGCAGCGAGTTTTTGGAACTGGCCCGCCGGTCGTTTCCCACCGAAGAAGAGCAGTACGCCGTCTACTCGAAAATGC
>JBOFFD010000594.1:0-2022 GCA_051648425.1 Planctomycetia bacterium | reverse complement strand
CACAAACTACTTACGGAAGACGATCCGTGACACCTTGGAAGCCCTGGGGCTGAAGGGTTACGCATTGAAAATCAAGAGTGTGACATCATGTTAGACTAGTGTCCTGAGTCGAAAGTTCACTGAAAAAACTTGCGCGAATCTGCCTTTGTTGTTAGTGTGGCGAATCGTAAATCCGGGAATTTATCAAGCAAGCGTTCTCCTCGTGTCTTTGCCGCAAATGAGACTTACGCCCGTCCGTCCGCCGTACTGAGGGGACGGCCCTCTGCTTCGCGGCCGGGACGCCCGTCTTCACCGCCGACGGCCTTCGGCCGATCGAATCGATCCAGCCGGGCGACCTGGTCTGGACGCGCCGACGGCCCGGCCGACGCGCCGCTGGTCCTGCGTGCCGTGGAGGCCGCCCTCGTCACCGATTCGTCGGCCCTGCTCCACCTCACCTACCGCACCGGGGGCGGCGACGAAGAAACCCTGGCGACCACCCCCAACCACCCCTTCTACGACGTAGGCCGAGCCGCGTTCGTCGCCGCCGAGGAACTGGCCCTCGGCGACGAATTGTGCCTGGCCGACGGCCGCCGCGCGACGGTCTCGGCCGTACGCCGCGAAGAGGCCTCGGACGGCCGGCCGTTCCGCACCTACAACCTCTCGGTCGACGACGGCCGCACCTACTTCGCCGGCCGACTGGGGGCGTGGGTCCACAACCAATCGGACCAGTTCAACGCGATCTGCCGACTTGTCACCGTCGAAGTCCGGGACCGGCTGAAGACGGTCGACGTCGCGCAGACTTCCGACGAGGCCGTCGTCGAAATGATTCTGGAGGGGCTGCGAAAGCGAAACGTCGGCGACGACCTGCAACTGCACGGTTCGCACGTCGTCGACTCGCTGTCCAAAGGAAAGAACCCGACGGTCTCCGACGCGCGGCGGTCGTCGCTGTTGGAATCGCTGTACGAGCGGCTGCAAGGAAGCGTCAAGCCGAAGCTCGTGCAGGCGAAGGCGGTGGACGTCCGGTATCCGATCCCGAACACGCTGTACGAATCCAACGGCTACTTCTACCGGGTCGACGGGGAAGGGCGGCTGGCGGAGGTGACCGGCGACCTGCGGCTGGGCAAGGCGCCGCGCAACGGAGGCCAGCAGCGGAACGTTGGACATTCGTCGGGCGTGGCGGGCGACGAAGGCGGCCACATGATCGGGGCGCAGTTCGACGGCCCGGGCGAAGGGCCGCTGCACATGGTCCCGCAGAGCATGAACCTCAACCGCGGCCCCGGCTCGAGGTGGCGGGGCATGGAGGAGCGGTGGAAGACGGCGCTGGAAAACGGCGACAAGGTGTCGGTGAAGATCGAAATCGACTGGCCCGCCGGCTCGAAGCGGCCGGACGGGTTTAGAGTTAAGTACGAAATCACAGACTCGGTCACTGGGGCGAAGACGCCGGTTTCTCAATTTTTTGAAAACGAGTGATTTTTGAGGTGACTTGTGATCGAGGGTGCCGACAAATTCTACCAACAGATCGCCGATGAAATTGCACTTTCCATTTCCGAGCCTTGGGTGTTGGCAAAGATCGAGGCCGTCTTCCATCCTGGAAACAGTGAATACCTTGGAGACTATTTCCTTCCTTCCGGCCAAGCAATGGGGTTTGAAGTCACTCTCCCTGCGATTCGCGCATTCAGGGAGCTTAGGCGAAAATTCAAAGGGTCTGGACAATCGGTCTGGGGGCAGGCCACCTTTGAACTCGAAGCCAGCGGCAAATTCAAGATGGCATGGGGATACGAAAACTGCGACGAGAATGGAGATACGATTTGGAATGAAGATGAATGGAAGCGGCGCCATCAAGAACGCGAGCGGCGGCTTGGGTTTCAATGAAGCGTATCTGCCGAAACCGGAAAACAAACATGGATATTACGCCGGCATGGATGTAAGCATCTAATTTCCGGATTTCATGGACTCTCCTATAATTATTCCACGTTCGGTGGGATTCAAGAATGGGGAGGGGGCATCGTGATCGACGACCATGATGATCCGCGCGGCTATTCC
>JBOFFD010000593.1:0-1549 GCA_051648425.1 Planctomycetia bacterium | reverse complement strand
TCTTGGTCGACCAGCCATCGGCCCGACTTCCCCAACGACCGGCCGAGTTCCTCGTCGACGGCCGCCGACAGGACGATCTTCGCGTCCGGGGCGGCCAACCGCGCGGCGCTTTCCAGCGCCCGGCCGATCGCCGACCAGTCGGTGACGCCGGTCGAGGGGCAGACGGCCGCCACCACCAGGTCGGGCTTCTCGGGCGGCGCGGCCGCCGACCAGTGTTCGGCAAGGTACGCCTCGGCGGCGTCGCGGACCGCTTTGTTCTCGCCCACCCAGGTAGCGATGGGCCGACCCTGGCGGTCGAGGGCGGTCGTCGCGCCGTAGTACAGGCCGACCAACCAACCGACTTCGTCGCACCCTTGGCGTAGCCGCAGGGTGTCGGTCGCCCGGCGTCCTTCCAGGGCGATTTGTCGGCTGCGCCGCAAGGTGGCCGCGTCGGAAAGGGCGGGGTAGACGTCGCTGGCGACGGCCCGCACGCCCACCACCGGGTCGTAGCCGCAACGGCCCAGGGCGAACAGCGTGTCGGCGTCGGGAAGCATGCGGTTGAGATAGACGCGCCGGCCCTCTTGGGTGGTGGAGAGGTAGGCGAAGGCGGCTTCGTCGTCGGGATCGTGGACGGCGAAGACGACGTCGTGGAAGGTCGGGCCGAGGGCGTCGCGCAGGTCGGCCCGCAGGCGGTCGGCGGCGGCCAGGGTGAATAGTAGGAACGTGACGTCGGGCGGTGCGACGCCGGCGGCGAGCAGAGCGCGCAAGACCGGCGCGACGTGGGCCGGCGCTTCGGGCAGACCGTCGTCGACCACGACGACGGCGCGATCGCCGGCGACCACCGCCTGGCGGTAGGGCGGCGCTCCGACCGGGTTTGCGAGCTGCCGCTCGACCGCCGCGCCGGGGTCGAAATCGGCCGCGCCTTCGGGGCCGCGGAAACGGCCGGCCAGCCTGGCGTCGGGGACGTCGAGGGAAATCGTTTCGGAACCGCATTGCAAGTCGAAGCGCATCGTCCGTGGAAATCCGTTTCGGAAAGAGTCGAACCGCATGGGCCGCCGAGCGTCGTTGTACCGTCACGGGGCGTCGGCGTCCGATCGAAGCGCGGCCTTCGGCGGGCCGCTGATTTTTTTTGGAAACTGCTCTTGCATCGAATTCGACGCCGCTCTATGGGTCCCCCGCGAGTTCCAGTTTTCCGCCTTCAATCCAAAACGACGCCAAAGGCGACGGTCCGGCACGGCAGCCGAGGTCGACGACGTGCGCCCCGACCGCAACGGCGGTGCGGCGCGGTCGTTGGACGGCTCGGCGCGGCCAAGCCCCGGGCGCGCGTCCAAGGAGCCAGTACCATGGATTCGTGCAAGCTTGCACGTTCGATCGGACGAGTACGTCTGTCGGCGTACGCAGCCACCGTATGCGCCTGCGGGCTGGTCGGGTCGGCCGTCGGCCCGATTTCAGCCGCCGAGCCGAACGTCGAGCCGGGCATGGCGCTGCCCGATGCGTTCGTCGTGCCCCCCCGCCCGTCGTCGGCGAAGCCGGCTTCGCCGTTCCGCACCGCCTCGGTCCCCGGCCGCCT
>JBOFFD010000592.1:0-2579 GCA_051648425.1 Planctomycetia bacterium | reverse complement strand
CGATGAAGTCGTCGCGCGGCGCCGAACGCATGAAGATCACCCGGTCGACCACCGCCGGCGCGGTGCGCCGCCAACGGTTCACGAGCAGTTGGTTCCACTCGGAAAACTTTCCGTCGATCATCACCAGCCGGCCGTTGGGGTCGCGATCGAAGATTCCCGAGAGCACCGCGTCGAAATCCGGGTGGAACTTAAAGAGCGTCTGCGGGCAGCCGTAGAGCGCGACGCCGTCCGGCAGCCCGTAGTAAGACCGCGGCCGCGACCGTAAGACCGGGCGCTGGTAGTGCGTCTGCAACCCGGCCAAGCGGACGAGCTGCTCGGTGTAGTGACCGTCGGCCTCCGGCCCCTCATACCCCTGGCCCGACAGGAAGTAGTCCATCGTCGGGATGCCGGTCGTCAGCGGATGGCCCCAGGTCACGCACTGCACCGGCGCCAGCCGGGAAAACGCCAGGGAGAAAGTGAACGGGGCCATGCCCAAATCGAGATAGAACAGCACGTCGAGATGTTGATCCGCGACGATCGGCCGGGCCAGCGGCGGCGACTGCGGGATCACCACGTACTGGTCGGCCGCCTGCCGAAACGCCTTGTTGGTGTCGTCGTGGTGCTCGCCCGCCGAGAGTATGGTGAGGTGAAACTCCTTCTTATTCAGTTTCGCCGCCAAGCCGCGGTTGAGGTTGCCGATGGTGTGGTTGCAGAAGAACCGCGACAGCAGCCCGACGCGGATTCGGCCGTCGGTCGGCTTCGGGGTGCGCGGCGGCGGCGGGCGGTCGTTGCCGGGTGTAAGATACAGTTTGGCGTATTCGCGCTGCAGGTCGCGGTCGTTCCTACCCTGATAGGCGAGATAGAAGAGGTTCGGCACCACTTCGCGGGCCGGGTCGACCCGGACGCCGTCGGCCAGCATTTTCCGAATGTCGTCGGTCAGTTTGGCGCGGACGGATTCAATATGGTCATTCGATTCGTACACCGGCGGCAGGATGGTGTCGCGGGCGATGCGCAGCTTCGCCATCGGCTTGGCGATGTTCGCTCGTCGATAGTAGTCGACGGCCTTTTCCACCTTCCCGCGGCTGGCCGACAACTGTCCCAGCATCGCCAGCGGCGGCATGGAGTCGGGGTTTAAGACGACCGACTTCTCATACGCCTTCTCTGAATCGTCCTGACGACCCAGTTCCTGTAAGACGTTCCCCAATCGGTGGTACGCTTCGGCGTTGGTCGGATCCTGCTCGATGACTTTCCGCAGGATCCCTTCCGCCTCGGCCGGCTTCCCGTGGTCCATGAGCAGTTGCCCCAACTCCAGGCCGGCGTCGACGCACTTCGGGTCGAGCCGCAGCGCTTCGCGGTAGCCGCTCATGGCGGCGGAAAAATTCCCCTGGTCGCGCAGCTCGTTGGCTTGCAGCAGCACCGCCTGCGCCGCCCCGCCCGCCTTCGCGGCGGCCTCGGCCATCTGTCGCAACTGTTGCAGCAGCGGCGGCACCGCTTGGTCGGCGGGGTCCAGCCGGTGCGATTCCTCCAGGTACTCGACCGCCTCGGCCCATTTGCCGGACGCCCGATGCACCATCGCCAGGTTGAACAGCGTTTTCGACCGCCCCGCCGGCCCTTCCACCTGCAACGTCCACCGCAGCAGCTCCGCGGCCCGCTCGTTCTTCTGCATAAGATGGAAGAGCTGCGCCAACGCGCGAAGGGCGCGGGCGTCGTCGGCGCCGACGATGTACGTCCGGTCGGCGCAGCGTTCCAAACAGGCCGACAGTTTCTCGCGGGCGGCGGCGTCGGCGGTCTCGATCTTCTTGGCGAACGCCCCCACGAAGCGGGCGACGATCTCCGGGTCGTCGGCGGTGGCGGTCATAACGGCGGCGAAGTAGTCGAGGCCGGCTTGGTCGCCGGGGGGCGTGGTGACGAACGGCATGACGTCCATCGACCCCTGTCGGTCGAAGGTCGCCCGGTAGACCGACCGCACATGCGACCAGTCGCAGGGTTCGTCGCCGTGGGGAAAGACGGTGGCCGCCACGACGAACGTCGGGTTCGGCTCGCTGGACAATAGAGAGAAACCGCCGCGGCGACGGGCGATCCGAGCCAGCGCGTCGAAGTTGACCGAAAAGGAAAAAACGCCGCCGTGCAGCGCGACGGACGTAGCGTCGCCGGTGCGGAAGACGTCGGTCCGCGCGTGCCCCTTGTCGCCCACCAAGAGCAGCATCGGGCCGCCGGCGAGTTTCCGCAGATTGGCGGCCGCCGCCGCCCCGCCCACCGGCACGACGAATGCGGCCGACTTCAGCGTCGCCTGGTACTCTTCCACCAACGCAGCCAGGTCGGGGTCGTCGGGATACAACGCAGCGACCGACTCCACCGGCCGTAGGTCGTACCGCCAGGTCGAGCCGGCGGCCAACGCGGCGGCCGCCGCGGTCGACAACGTCCCGCTGTACAGCCGACCTTCTTCAATCTTCACGACGTCTTGCGGCAGGCTGTCGAAGACGTAGTTCGCCATGACGACCAACGGCCCAACCGTGGCGGCGTTAAAAATGTCGCCCGACGGTTCCAACGTCAAGCCGTCGACAGCCGACGTGGCGTCGCAGAAGGCGAACGCCACGACG
>JBOFFD010000591.1:0-2082 GCA_051648425.1 Planctomycetia bacterium | reverse complement strand
GCTCGCGCGGCGGGCTATGCGGCGGGCTATGCGGCGGGCGACGGTCGCTTCGTCTTACACGACGTGAAGCGGGCGTTTGTCGACCGCCAGGGCGGCTTCCTTCAGCATTTCGGGCATGGTGGGGTGGGCGTGGCTGCACCGGGCGACGTCTTCGGCGCTGGCGCCGAATTCCATCGCGACGACCGCTTCGGCGATCAGGTCGCCGGCGCGCGCGCCTAAGATGTGCACGCCTAAGATTCGGTCGGTCTCGGCGTGCGCCAGCATCTTCACCTTGCCGTCGAGCGCGCCGATGATGCGGGCGCGACCGTTGGCGCGGAACGGGAAGACGCCCTTGCGGTAGGGAATTTCCTCTTTCTTCAGTTGCTGTTCCGTCTTACCCACGCCGGCCACTTCAGGGTGGGTGTAAACCACCGCCGGGATGGCGTCGTAGTTGACGTGGCCGTAGCCCGTGGCGATGAATTCCACGCAGGCCACGCCTTCTTCTTCGGCCTTGTGGGCGAGCATCGGGCCGGCGATCACGTCGCCGACGGCGTACACCCCCGGCGCGCTGGTGCGGTACTGTTCGTCGACGGGAATCCGGCCGCGCTTGTCCAGCGCCACGCCTAAGACTTCCAGTCCCAGGCCTTCGGTGTTCGGGCCGCGGCCCACCGCCATCAGCACGCGCTCGGCGTACTGCGGTTCCATCCCCTCGCAATGGACGACCGCCCGGCCGCCTTCACTCTTCGCCCCCGTCACACGGGTGCCGAGTTTGAATTCCAATCCCTGCTTCTTAAAGACGCGGAGGGCGTCGTTCGCGATCTCTTCGTCCATTTCGGGCAGGATGCGGTCAAGGTACTCTAAGACGGTCACTTTCGCGCCGAGGCGCGACCAGACCGAACCGAGTTCCAAGCCGATGGCGCCGGCGCCGATGACGATGAGGCTTTCGGGGACGGCGTCGAAGGTGAGCGCTTCGGTACTGGTGCAGACGCGGTCGTAGTCGAGTTCGACGCCGGGCAGGCTGAGCGACTTGCTGCCGGTGGCGACGATGACGTGCTTGGCGGTGAGGGTGGTCGGTTCGTCGGCGCCGTCGACGACGAGCTGGTTGGGACCGACGAAGCGGCCGGTGCCGAAGTAGCGGGCGACCTTGCGGGCCTTCAGCAGTTCGCCGATGCCGCCGGCCAGGCCGACGACGGCGTCGGCGCGGCGTTTCTGCATCACGGCGAGGTCGAGTTCGACCTGGGGCAGACGGATGCCGTGGTCGGCGAATTTGTGCTTGGCTTCGGTGTACAGTTCGCTGGATTCGAGCAGGGCCTTGCTGGGGATGCAGCCGACGCGCAGGCAGGTGCCGCCGAGCAGCGATTCCCGTTCGACGCAGGCGACGTTGAAGCCGAGTTGGGCGGCGCGGAGGGCGGCGACGTAGCCGGCCGGTCCGCCGCCGACGACGATCAGATCGTGTGTGTGATTCATTGGTGAATGATTTCCCAAGTGAAGGGGCGCCGGTTCCGTCGACCGAAGGTACGCGGCCGTCGGTGACCTTCCACCGGCGGCGCGGGCGCGACGGACGCGGCGCGGGCGATTAGATTTCGACGAGCATGCGCACCGGGTTTTCGATCGTGTCCTTGACGCGCTTGAGGAACGTCACCGCTTCACGGCCGTCGACGAGCCGATGGTCGTAGGTCAGGGCGGCGTACATCATCGGTCGGATGACGACTTGGCCGTTTCGGGCCATCGGCCGGTCGACGATGGCGTGCAGACCGAGGATGCCGCTCTGCGGCGGGTTGACGATCGGGGTCGACAGCAGCGAACCGAAGATGCCGCCGTTGGTGATGCTGAAGGTGCCGCCGGTGAGGTCTTCCGGCTTGAGTTTCTTGGTTTTCGCCTTGCCGGCGAGTTCGCCGATCGACGTTTCGATCTCGGCGAAGCTGAGGCGTTCGGCGTTGCGGAGGATGGGGACGACCAGCCCCTCGCCGCCGCCGACGGCGACGCCGACGTCGTAGTAGTCGCGGTAGACGACGTCGTTGCCGCGGATTTCGGCGTTGAGGGCGGGGAACTGTTTCAGGCCGTCGACCGTCGCCTTGACGAAGAACGACATGAAGCCGAGCT
>JBOFFD010000590.1:0-7016 GCA_051648425.1 Planctomycetia bacterium | reverse complement strand
AGGGTGGCGTCGATGGAGACGGGCGAGCGGGCGACGGCCTGCAGGCGGGTGAGCTGGGCGCTTTCAACCCCCTTGCGGCTTTGCACCTTTTCGTTGCTGGGGATTTCGCTGTCGGCGTGGGCCATCGCCTCGACTTCCTGCTGCCAGCGGCCGAGCTGTTGCAGGTGGTGGGGCGACAGGGAGACCAAGTGCGACTGCTGCGCGACCGCGATTTGCAGCGCCTGGCGAATCCACCAGGTGGCGTAGGTGGCGAGCCGGGTGTCGAAGTTGAGGTCGAAGCGGTCGATGGCGTGCATCAGGCCGCAGACGGCTTCGTGCAAGAGGTCGGAGTAGGGCACGCCGTAGCTGCGGAAGCGCTTGGCGAGGTGGGCGGCGAGGCGAATGTTGGCCGACGCCAACCGATGCTTGAGGTGCGTGTAGTCTTTGATGAGGGTGCGGGTCTTTTTGTCGCGGGTCCAGCGGCGCCGGCTCATCGTGCCGGAGATGAATTTGGCCAAGGCGAGGGGGTTCTTGCGGTCTTCCGCCGTCACCTTTTCCTTAAGCACTTCGCTCAGCCGCTTCGCCAGGGCTTTTTTGGTCTTCCAAAAAAGCTTGAGTAGCTTACGTTCTTCGTCGGTCGAGAGAACCCGCGAGGAAAGCTGGTCCTCTTGAACGTCCACAAGAGCATCTTCCAGGCTGTCGGACCTCATGTGTAGCGACACTTTGCCCCCTGGCGAAAAACTGCAAGTGGAACGCGTCCCACCAACCCGCTCGATACCGTCCGGGTCGAATCCGCAAGGCGGACCCGCCGGAATAAGATCCTCCATCGTCGCACCAGGCCGATCGTCGCGAGCCGTGGAACAACGAATGGAGAGTCTTGGAACGATGGTCTTGACGCTTGCGCCGCCCGAGGTAAAAATCCCGGAGGGAACGACGTAAGGCGGCGGCCTAGAAGCTCCGACGTCTATGCCGGCATAGACTTTTCAAGCAGAGCCGAGGCCGAAGACTTCTCGATTCTACCGGCGAATTTTTGAACTTCAAGACGCTTTTGGCGGCTTCGCACCATTTCGCACAAGCCCAATCGGGCGTTCCTAACATTTTGCCTGGTCGACGGTTGAAACAGAGTTTGCGAATCCGCTTCCCTTGGTGCGGGCGGAATGCTACAACATAGGCGGATCATCCGCTCTCATCCCGCGGGTCGACCGGCTTATGGGACTCTACGACCGCGATTACGCTCGCGCCTCCTCCCGCGACGGCTGGATTTCCGCCGGCTCTTGGTCGGCCACGTACGTGTTGATCGCCGTCCACGTGGCCGCCGTCGTCTTGCAGCTTGTCTCCCGCGAAGCCTACGACCAGCTCTCCATGGCCCCCGCCCCCGTCTTCTTCCAAGGCGAGGTCTGGCGCCTCTTCACCGGTGTCTTCTTCGGCTTCAACGTCAGTCCCTGGGCCGTCTTGTGGCTCTGCCTCTTCCTCTGGTGGACGGGCCAGGAACTGGAGGCGATGTACGGCCGGGCGAATTTCCTGGCCTACTACCTCGGCTCCGGCTTCCTCGTCTGCCTGGCCTGGGGCTTGGTGTTGCTTGGCGACTTCATCCCCGGCCCGGTGCTCGACAGCGCTCCCGCGGTGGCGGCGGTCTTGTTCCTGTACGCCTTCCACTTCCCGACGCAGATCATCCACATCTGGGGCGTGCTGCCGGTGCCCGTTTGGGCGATCGCGCTCGTCTACGTCTTGGGAGACGTCGCCGTTGGGCCGGGCGTCCTCCTGAAGTGGCGCGTCCCTATCTATATGGCGGCCGCTCTTTGCGCGTTCCTTTACCTGAAGTTCGACCTTCGCTGGACGACCTGGAGCGACCGCCTGGTCGTTTGGAAACAGCGCCGTCGTCGCGCGGTCGATGAGCCGGCCGTGCTGCCGATGTCGCGCCGCGCCCCGGCGGTCGTCGCGCCGCGGGCGACCGAGCCGCGGGCGGCGGAGCCGGATGGCGAGCCGTTGGAGCGGCGCGTCGACGCCGTGTTGGAGAAGATCAGCCGAACCGGCGTTGAAGGGTTAAGCCCCGAGGAACGGGGTTTGCTGGAAGAAGCCAGCCGCCGGTACCGCCAGAAACGAACCTAAGGCGGCGAGCGGTCGTGCGGATGAGCGGTGGGAGGGTGGTTCCGTGACGGATTCGTCGCCATCGACTTCGACGCCTTGCCCGCCGTCCTTGGCGGAAGCGGCCGCGCCGTCGTCGTTGGTCGCCGCCCCCGCGCTTCTGCTTGATCCGCCCCCGTCGCCCGCCCATCGACCGCACGAATCCGACGACATTTCCACTCCTCTGGTCCGCGAATCGGCGGCGCTTCCGCCCGGAGAGCGGCCGGCTTCGTCGCCGGCCGACCGGGCCGCCTTCGTTTTGCTCGCCTGGCTATTCGTGGCGCAGGCGGCGTGGGTCTATGGGCCGGGGGCGGCGAGCCGAGTGGTGGATGTCGACCGGTTGCCGGCCCGGCGGTTCGATTTGCGGCTGGACGTGAACCAGGCGACGCTGGTGGAGCTGTTGCACCTGCCGGGCGTGGGGCCGACGCTGGCCGAGCGGATCATCGCCGACCGGGAGGCCAACGGCTACTACCGAAACCTGGCGGACCTCGACCGGGTGCCGGGTATGGGGCCGAAGACGCTGGAACGGGTGGGGCCGTACCTGTCATGGGCGTCGGACGAAAGTCCGAACAACGCGCCGAAAGAGGCGCCGGGGGGCGGTGTGACGGGGGGTTCGGGCATGTAGTCGCACGCCGCGCCGCCGCGCGAACCGCCGCCGAGCGGAAAGCGCGGAAAACAGCGTCGTTTCAAGTGTGGCGGCACCATAGGGTTGCGGCGAACGGTTAAGGCTTTGAAAAAAGAGACCGAGCAAACCGTTGACCTCCCGAAAGCCGAGGCTATAGTTACCTTTGTCGAACGCGACAGCCGAAAGCTGAAAACGTGAGACATGAACGACGGAATCGGAACGGAAAACGAACCGGTCTCGTCGCTGTTCTTTGACAATTCGGTGTGTGAAACGCAAACGTGCGTAGCTGAGAATAGGCTACCCGTCGCAAGACGGGGAACCCTGATTTTCTTACCTTTGTTTATGATCTTCCGGTTCGTTGTACGACGAACCGACGAAGAATCGTTGCCGACTCGGGAGCCCGAGAGGCAATCGTACATTCACGAAGGGTTTGATCCTGGCTCAGAATGAACGTTGGCGGCGTGGATTAGGCATGCGAGTCGAACGCGAGTGGGTAACCATTAGCGTGGCGAAAGGGGCAGGAACGCGTAAGCAATCTACCTTCAGGACCGGGATATACGGTGGAAACGCCGGGCAATACTGGACGTCGATCGCTGGTGGCATCATCGGCTATCGAAAGGTTTACTCCGCCTGGAGAGGAGCTTGCGTCCTACCAGCTTGTTGGTGAGGTAACGGCTCACCAAGGCTACGACGGGTAGGGGGTGTGAGAGCATGACCCTCGCCATTGGCACTGAGACACTGGCCAGACTCCTACGGGAGGCTGCAGTCGAGAATCTTCGGCAATGGGCGCAAGCCTGACCGAGCGACGCCGCGTGGAGGAAGAAGGCCTTCGGGTTGTAAACTCCTGTTGGGGGGGAACAATAATGAGTGAACCCCTGAGGAAGCACGGGCTAAGTTCGTGCCAGCAGCCGCGGTAAGACGAACCGTGCGAACGTTATTCGGAATTATTGGGCTTAAAGAGCGCGTAGGCGGCGACGTAAGTCAAGGGTGAAATCCTATCGGCTCAACCGTAGAACTGCCTTTGATACTGTGTCGCTTGAGGTGGATAGGGGCATCTGGAACTTCCGGTGGAGCGGTGAAATGTGTAGAGATCGGAAGGAACGCCGGTGGCGAAAGCGAGATGCTAGGTCCAATCTGACGCTGTGGCGCGAAAGCTAGGGTAGCGAACGGGATTAGATACCCCGGTAGTCCTAGCCTTAAACGTTGGGTACTAGGTAGAAAGCGTTCCGATGGCGCCTTCTGCCGGAGCGAAAGCGTTAAGTACCCCGCCTGGGGAGTATGGTCGCAAGGCTGAAACTCAAAGGAATTGACGGGGGCTCACACCAGCGGTGGAGCATGTGGCTTAATTCGAGGCTACGCGAAGAACCTTATCCTAGTCTTGACATGCACGGATTAGTCCCCTGAAAGGGGGGTGACACTCGCAAGAGTGGAACGTGCACAGGTGCTGCATGGCTGTCGTCAGCTCGTGTCGTGAGATGTCGGGTTAAGTCCCTTAACGAGCGTAACCCTTGTCCCTAGTTACCAGCGGTTCGGCCGGGCACTCTAGGGAGACTGCCTACGTTAAGTAGGAGGAAGGCGGGGATGACGTCAAGTCCTCATGGCCCCTATGACTAGGGCTGCACACGTGCTACAATGGGAGGTACAAAGGGAAGCAAGCATGCGAATGCAAGCAAACCCCAAAAAACCTCCCCCAGTTCAGATTGCAGGCTGCAACTCGCCTGCATGAAGCCGGAATCGCTAGTAATCGTAGGTCAGCCATACTACGGTGAATGTGTTCCTGAGCCTTGTACACACCGCCCGTCAAGCCACAAAAGCGGGGGGCGTCCGAAGTCGCTGTGCTAACCGCAAGGGGGCAGGCGCCTAAGACGAAACCCGTGATTGGGACTAAGTCGTAACAAGGTAACCGTAGGGGAACCTGCGGTTGGATCACCTCCTTTCTAAGGATGATTTGTCCGACCCTCATATCGGACTATCACATCGGCGCACTTTGCGTTTCACCACTGATTGTGACACGACCCCTCGTCGTTCTTCGGAACGGCGAGGGGTTTTTTATTTCTTGTACCTCCCGCCGCCTCTTCCCCCGCCGACCCGCCGCCTCTTCCCTCGCCCTCTTCCCTCCGCACGCCCTCACTTCTAAAACTCCTCCTTCACTTCCTTTCACAGCAAGGACGAACCCATGCTTCGTTTCCACCGCCTCTGGAGCGCCGCGCTCATGACCCTCGCCCTCGTCGCCCGCTCCTCAATCGCCGCCGAGGCCAACGGCCCGGCTCCCTTCGGCGCCGCCGCCGACGGCTCCCCCGTCCACGCCTATGTCCTCGATAACGGCGCCGTCCGCGTTCGACTCGTCACCTTGGGTGCCGCGATCCAGTCCGTCGAATTCCCCGACCGCGCCGGCAAAACCGCCGACGTCGTCCTCGGCTTCGACGACGCCGCCGGCTACCAGTCCGACCGCAACCAGTATTTCGGCACCACCACCGGCCGGGTCTGCAACCGTATCGCCGACGGCAAGTTCACGCTCGACGGCAAAACGTATGAACTGGCCGTCAACAACGGGCCGAACCACCTGCACGGCGGCGTCAAACGCAGCTTCGACAAAGTCGTTTGGGAAGCCGAGAAGACGAAGACCGACCACGGCCCGGCGGTCCGATTCACTTACACCAGCCCCGACGGCGAGGAAGGCTACCCCGGCCGGCTGGCGACCACGGTCGTCTACAGCTTGGCGCCCGATGGTTCGTTGTGGATCGAGTTCACCGCCGAAACCGACAAACCGACCCCGGTGAACATCACCAACCACAGTTACTTCAACCTGGCCGGAGCCGGCTCGCCGACCGTCTTGGACCACCTTCTGACGATCGAGGCCGAACAGTATACCCCCATGAACGACGCTTCGATTCCGACGGGTAAGATCGACGACGTTTCCGGTACGCCGGTCGATTTCACCAGGCCCACGCGCATCGGCGACCGGATTGAAAAACTGATTCCGACGGCGTCGCTGGGCTACGACCACAACTTCGTCTTACGGCCCCGCAAGGCCGAGCCGACTCTCGCCGCCAAACTACACGACCCCGCCAGCGGCCGCACCCTCACCGTCCTGACCACCCAGCCGGGCGTTCAGTTCTACACCGGCAACTATCTGAAAGATCAGGAAGGCAAGAAGGGGAAGACGTACCCGCAGCGCAGCGCCCTCTGCCTGGAAACCCAGCATTTCCCCGATTCGGTCAACCAGCCGTCGTTCCCGACCACCATCGTCAAACCGGGCGTCGCCTACCGTCACACCTGCGTCTATCAGTTCACGACGGAGTAAGATCACCGGGGGAAGTACGCTTCCCAATCGTTCCACCAGAGAAGCGTTCCGCTTAAGACGGCCGCCGCCAGTCCCAGTGAAACGCCCACCACCACGCCGGGCGCCCGCCGGCCGCCTGCCGCCACGACGGCGGTGCGGACGAGGCCGTCGGCCGCCGCCAGCAGAAGAGGCGGCAACAGCGGCAGCAAAAAGCGGTCGCCCGCCGCGATCGGCGTGTACCAGGCGAAGAAGACCCAGAAAACCATCACCCACAACGGCGTCAGCCACGGATTCAGTTCGCGCGGCGGCGACCGGCGGGCGTCGGCCGCCCACGCCGCGACGGCCGCCGCCAGCAGCACCAAGCCGATCGCCGCCCGGCCCGATTCGAGCGGCGCCGGCCCCAGCGTCCGCAGCAGAATGAACGATTCGACGACCCCGCCCGCCGCCGCCCGCTTCACCATGTCGCTCCACGAATGGTCGGCGCGGTACCGCTGCCAATTGCCTGACAGTCCAAGGTCCGGCCGGCCGATTCCTTCCTCGTACGTGTCGGCGAAAAGCAGCTTGTTGTTGAAACTGTACAGCGGATTGCCGTAGACGCGGGCGTTGCGCGCGAGCAGCGGCGCGGCGATCAGCGTGAAGCCGACCGCCGCCCACCCGACGAGCGCCACCCGCCGCCGCCAAGACCCGCGGCCTGGGTCGATTCCCAACAGGCCGAGCGTTGCAACGAAGAGAAAAAAGGCCGACGCCTTCGTCAGATACGCGGCGCCGAAGAGCAGACCCAGCGCCACGGCGCCCTCCGCCGACCACGGCCGTCGCGTCGTTGCCGCCAGCCACGCCGCGAAGACCAGCAGCACCAACAGCGTCTCGCAGGCGACCAGCGAACCGGCGTACAGAAACGCGAAGTTCACCGCCAACAGCATGGCGGCGGCGCCCCCGACCAGCGGCCCCAACCGCCGGCGGCCGGCCTCGGCCAGCACCACCAACGTCAGCGCCGCGAAGACCGCC
>JBOFFD010000589.1:0-3816 GCA_051648425.1 Planctomycetia bacterium | reverse complement strand
GCGGCCTGCCAGAGTCCGTCGGGCTGCGGCGGAAAGACGCTGGGGCCGCGCATCTTGCGGCTCAGAAGGCCGGCCAGCGCCAGCGATTGGTCGCGCACCAATTCCGCTTCCAACCGAATGCGGGGGGCGCGGCCCAGCAGGCGATTGCCGGCGTCCTTCGTCAGTTGCTCCGGGGTCGCGCGGGACGACTGCCGATAGGTCGCGCTGGTGACCAGCAGTCGTTGAAACCGCTTCACGTCCCAACGGTCGGCGTGTTGGAATTCGACCGCCAGCCAGTCGAGCAGTTCGGGGTGGCTCGGCAGGTCGCCCTGCGTGCCGAAGTCTTCTTCCGTCGCCACCAGGCCGACGCCGAAAAGCGCCGCCCACTGCCGGTTGACGGCGACGCGGGCCGTCAGCGGGTTGTCAGCGGCGACGAGCCAGTGCGCCAACCCTTGACGGTCCGCGGCGGCGCCGGCGGGCAGCGCGGGGAAGGCGGCGGGCAGCGTCGGCGTCACGCCGTCGCCTTTGACGAGGAAGTTCCCCTTCTCCAGAATCGTGGTCGACCGACGTTTGTCGGCCGACAGTTCCCGCAGCACGGGGACGGTGGGGACCGGCGGCTTCGATTTCTCGAGCTTGTCGATGGCGGCGCGGACGTCGGCCAGCGACGCCGCCACCGACTGAAAGTAGCCGTCGAGGCGCGTGGTCTGCGCCGGCGTTCGCCGCTCGGCGGCGAGGTCGAGGGCGTCCCGCACGTCGGCCGGCACGGCGGCGCGGCGGGTCAGGGCGGGGTCGTCGACGATCGAAACGCGGAAACGGCGGAAGGCGCCTCCGGCGTCGCGGTGGTCGGAAGCGACGGTGACGACGAACTCGGTCGGCTTGTCCAACGCCAGCGGTTTGGCGGCGGCGAAGACGGCCGCCGTCGTCGCGGCGCCGCGGCCGGTCGCCCCCCATCCCTTGCCTTTGGCGGGGTCGGCCGGGGCGAGCAGATCGGCGGCGGGCCGGCCGGAGTCGGCGGCCTCGGCCGACACAGCGGCGAACGTCACCGCGACGCCGCCGGAGGGATTGATTTCCAGGCTGGGGGCGGGGGCTTGGAGTGCGTCGCGCGACCAGATCGGCTTGCGGTCGGCGTCGAGCGCGACCGCGCGGAAGCCGGCCAAGCGGTCGCCGGTGCCGTTGTCGGTGCGGTTCCAGACGCGGACGGTTTCGATCGCGGCGGAAGCCGGCAGTTCCACTTCCCACCAGGGGTCGGTTTCCGTGTCGGTGTGCGTGGTCGACTTCGCTTTGAAGTAGTCGCCGTCGGTGACGCCGTCAACGGCCCGTTCCGCCGAGCCGTCGTACGCGGTGCTGGACTGTCGCGCCTTCGCCTTCAGGGCGACGTTCTTTCCGCCGGCGAAGACTTCCACCTCGGCCAGCGACATCAACTTCCCGGCGCCCGGCAGTTCGACGCGGACGAACTTGACCGACGCCGTCGGCGTCGGGCCGTCGGTCGCCGGTCGGGCTTCGACCGTGAACCGCGTGACGACGAACCGGTCGGCGGCGTCCTTCGGGGCCGTGGGATCGGGTAAGACTTCCAATCTGAAACCGGTGGCCTGTTTAAGACCGGCGGGCGCCGACAGCCCCGCGGTCGTCGTCCAGGCGGCTTCTTTCGGCGCAACGACGACGCCGTCGGCGGCGGTCTCCTTGCCGAGGAGCGGCGTCCAGGCTCCGCCCACCTTCAGGCCGGCTTCCCACTCTCGCCGCTCGGCCGTGGTCGCGGGCGTCGGGGTCGCCAGTTTGCCGCGCAGTGCGACGATCTCGCCGTCGATCTCCGCCAACTGCGCTAGGTATTCGGGCGTCCGCAGTTGCAAGAACGGCGATTCGTCGGGCTGGTCGTAGTCTTCCGTCTGATTGAAGAAGGCGAACAACGAATAATATTCGCGCTGCGACAGCGGATCGTACTTGTGGTTGTGACACTTGGCGCAGCCGGCGGTGAGGCCCATCCAAACCTGCATCGTCGTGTCGATGCGGTCCTTGACGGCGGCGACGCGGAATTCCTCGTCGTCGGTGCCGCCTTCGGTGTTGGTCATGGTGTTGCGGTGGAAGCCGGTGGCGGCCAAGCGGTCGGGGGTCGGGTCGGGTGTAAGATCGCCGGCCAGTTGGTCGAGGGTGAAGCGGTCGAACGGCAGGTTGCGGTTGTAGGCGTCGACGACCCAATCGCGGTAGGGCCAGATGGTGCGCAGCGGGTCGGAACCGTAGCCGGCGGAGTCGGCGTAGCGGGCGAGGTCGAGCCAGCCGCGGGCCATACGCTCGCCGTAGGCGGGGTCGGCCAGAAAGCGGTCGACCCACTGTTCGTAGGCGTCGGGGCGGTGGTCGGCGACGAAGGCGTCGATCTCGGCGGGCGAAGCCGGCAGGCCGCGCAGGTCGAGGCTGAGCCGCCGCAGCAGCGTGGGGCGGTCGGCTTCGGGCGAGGGCGTCATGCCTTCGGCGCGAAGCCGAGCCAGAATGAACCGGTCGACGCCATTGCGGCACCAAGCGGCGTCGGCAAGGGCGGGCGGCGCGCGGCGGGTGGGCGGCACGAACGACCAATGGTCGGCGTACTCGGCCCCTTGTTCGATCCAGGTTTTCAGAACGGCGACCTGTGGGGCGGTCAATCCGGCGCCGTGTTCCATGGGCGGCATCCGTTCGTCGCCGGTCGCGACGACGCGCTTCAACAGTTCGCTTTCGTCGGGCTTGGCGGGAACGATCGCCGGCGCGCCGCCGTCGGCGGGCTTCAGCGCGGCGGCGCGCTGGTCGAGCCGCAGTCCGCCTTCGCGGTGCTTGTCGTCGGGGCCGTGGCAGGAAAAGCAGTTGGCCGCCAAGATCGGTTTGACTTCGCGGTTGAAGTCGAGTTTTTTCCCCGAGGGGGCGGGTTCGACGGCCCACCCGACCGCCGATCCGACGACCGCCGCGAGCGACCCAAACAAGACGACCGCCGCCGCGCGAAACCGGCTGCGGGAAAAGCGTCGAAGGTCCATCGGTGCGCGGTCTCCGGTGTCAAAGAGGCAAGGCGGGGTCGACGACGGCGGATCAGTCTCTGGTAAGATTGTATACGATCGGCGACCACAGGTTAAGCGGGAAAAAACTGGAACGACGATCAGCCGTCGAGCCGGCCGCGGATGGTCGCGGGGTCGGGCGACGGCGTCGCGAGCCGGGGGTTTCGAGGCGGCGACGGCGTCGGAGTGGGCGCCGCAGCCGACGATTCGATGTGAAAGCTCTTCCGCGGCGTCGCGGCGGCGGGGGGCGGAGCGTCGGGGCCGTGCGCGGCCCACCAGTCGGCGGCGTTCTCGGCGTCCCAGCCGGCGGCGCAAACGCAGGCGGCCAGGGCGCGTTCGAGCGCTTTGACGTCTTGAAAGCGATGGTTGGGGTCTTTTTCCAGACAGCGTAGAACGATCGACTCCAAATCCGCCGGGATCGACGGAACAAGTTGGGACGGCGGCGCGACCGGGCGGCGGGCGTGGGCGTCGACATATTCCCGCACGGTGAGGCCGAGGAACGGCGGCCGACCGGTCAGCAGGAAATAGGTGACGGCGCCGACGGCGTAGACGTCGCTGCGGGCGTCGACGTCGGCGCGGCCGAGGCCTTGTTCCGGCGACATATAGGGCGGCGAACCAAAGACGTTGCCTTCCAGTTCCAAGCGGTCGGCGAAGCCGCGCTGTTTGACAAGGCCGAAGTCGAGCAGCTTCACCACGTCGTCGACGCCGCCGCGCCGGGCGGCGTAAATGTTGGCCGGCTTCACGTCGCGGTGGATCAGCCCCAAACCGTGCGCCTCGTTCAATGCGGCGCAAACCTGTCGCAGCAGGTACACGGTTCGCGCGGGCG
>JBOFFD010000588.1:0-2038 GCA_051648425.1 Planctomycetia bacterium | reverse complement strand
GTCACCTGCGCCCGACGGACGAGGGTGGTTTCCGGCGTACACACCGAGCGGTACGAGCAGGTGCAGGGGTCGTAGTAAGCGGAGGTTCGCACGGTCGTCACCGGCTCCATGTAGAACGACGTCTGCATGGTGGTGACGTTCTCGGCGACCATCTGCGTCTGCAGGGTGGTCACCGGCGCGAGGTAGCAGCGTTGGGTCATGCAGGTCTGCTGTACCGCGATCGGGGCGGCGGGGGCGCAGGTCGTACAGGCCGAGGCGGGCGCGGGGGCTTGGTAGAAGGCTGGCGGCGCGACCGGGACGACCGGCGCGACGGCGACCGGAGCGGCGGCGGCGCAGGTCGAGCAACCCGTCGGTTGGTAGCCGACCGTCTGGCGTTGGCGGTAGCGGCCGCCGAACAATCCAAACAGATTGGCTTCAGCCGGAGTCTGCTGCCAGCCGATACAAGCCAGCGCGAGCCCGGCGTGCATCACGGCTCGAGCTGAAAAAGTCATGGGTGGAGTCTCCAGAGCGGGCGAAACATCCGCGCGACCCCTCTCGCGGAACCGAGGCCGCCCGGCGTTCCTCGATCGTTTCAACCATAAGTCCGTCGCGACCGGATATCAACGCCAGTCAACTCGGCCGTCGCTAAGATTCATCGAATCGGGTGCGAACTTAGGAATTGGCGCGGCGGTTCGGACTGCGCGCTTAAAGCCGTCGGCGGGCAAGGTCCGCCCGACGCGAACAGCTTGCCGCGACGGGGGAAGCGCGCGGAGCCGCCCTTTCGCCCCGACCCCACTTTTCCGCACTCTTTCCACAATTTCCCGCCGCCGCGCCGCCGCTTCTTCGCGCCGGTTTCGCGTCCGCGCGCCCGCTTCCCCCGGACACCCCGCCGCCCTGCGCGTAAAGAAAAAGGGAGCCGCCCGGTCTTACTCCGAACGACTCCTTTTGTAGTTCTTACAACCCGTATCTTACAAAAAGGTTGAAAGATCGACCCATTCGGCGGCCTGGCCGCGTCGACAGAGGCTGGGTCGATCTGCGAAGCTACGCGAGCATGACGGCGATGGACGCCACCCAGACGAATCCCATGAAGTTCGCCGCGGGCTGTCGGACGCCTCGGAACCGGTCAATTCCAGCGCCAGTGGCTGGCCGAACTGGTTCACCGCGGCGTGGACTTTGGTTCCGAACCCGCGCCGGGGGCGGCCCCCGCCACCCGGACGCAACCGCCGTCCACGCTTTTAGCCACTCGACGTCTTCGTCAAGTAGGACGGTCGCGATCCGTCGCCAAACGCCGGCCCGACACCAGCGGTCGTACCGTTGCCACAGGCTGTTCGGCTTGCCGAAACCAACGAGCCTGAATTCACTTATTACGCCGGCATGGATGTTCGTCGGTAAGATCGCTGCCGCGCGCCGCCGCCGCGCCATAGCCCACCGCGCGAGCAAGGGAATCCTTAATTTTAGCGAATTCGTCCCGCGATCGGAGCAGGAATCCCTTGCTCGCGCGGCGGGCTATGAATCAGCGCGCCCGAGGAACATCCATGCCGACGTAATAACCTCGCGCGTGTTCCCGCGATCAGTTGGATCCACTGGAGTTCGGGTCGGCGGACTTCAAGCACTCGTCGAGTATCTCGTCCAAGAGAACCGCCTCCAAATCCGCGATCGCGGCGGCCGCCGTGCTTCCGTCTAGAACGCGATGATCGAAGGAGAGTCGCATTTCCAGCCGCCCGGCCCCGTCGATCATGCCGTAATGCAGTTGCGACGTCAGAAGCGGCAGCAGATGCGTGATGCCGGCGCCTTGAGCGCCGACGGAACTGATGGCGAACGTGCCGAAATTACGACAGCGGATCGGGCCGGATATATTGAGCGCCGCCCACCATACCCACCGCCGGAACGGCCAGGGCACGCGGCTCAAGCGGACGGCGCTCCGGTAGGAGGGGATGTTCGCCGCCGGTTCATTCTGGTGGCGGTGGATGATTTCGTCGAGTTCCTGAAGGGTAAGACTTTCCGGGTTCGCGAGGTGAGCGTAGAGCACGACCGGTTCATTCGCGACTCGGCGAAGAAT
>JBOFFD010000587.1:0-6215 GCA_051648425.1 Planctomycetia bacterium | reverse complement strand
CGCAGGTCTGGGTGACGAGGGCGACGGCCGGGTCGGTGGCGGCGGCTTCACCGATGTTCAAGCCGTTGGCGCCGCTGAAGGTGTGGTAGTAGCTTTGGCCGTTGGAGGCGGAGACGAAGGTTCCGGCGGCCCTGGAATTGGGCGCGCCGTCGGTCAAGAAGATGCAGGTCTTCTGCGCACCGCGGCGGCCGCTGCCGCCGGAGTTCGCCGGCAGGCCGGAGACCCCCGTAATCAGGTTGGGATTCGCGCTGAACTGGTTGAAGGCCAGCAGGAAGCCCATGGCCGGACAGGTCGAACCCAAGGCCCGCGGCACGTTGCCATTGCTGAAGTTTTCGCTGCTGTAGCCGAAGATCGTCGACTTGGAGGCCAGGGTGTTCTTCGGGTGGAAGAGAGCGTCGACCAACCGGTCGAAGTCCTGCCCCATCGACACCTGCGGCGAGCGGTAGTTTGCCTCTCCGGAGAAGAACATCAAGGCGACGTTGTCGTTGGGGTAGTTTTCCTGGATGCTGCGGATGGCCGAGCGGACGCCCACCTTGAGCTGCCAGTTCTGGGCCTCGTGGCTGCTGCCGGGATAGCCGAAGCGGCGTTGGACGAAGTCGAGCATGGTGTAGCCGCCGAACCAGAAGTGGGTCTGCGGGCGAAACGGGTTGTCGCGGTAGTCCATGTAAGTGGGGGGGTGGCCGCCGTTGTTGCCCGAGGTAGGCTGCGGGCGGATGAACGTACCATCGGCCGTCGATCCGAACGGGAAGTCGGCGCCCGACCCCATGTGCTCGGTGCTGGCGCCTTCGGTGGCATCGCCGTTGGGGCGGTTGCCGTCCCAGTCGTTCCCGGTGGCGGAATGGCCGCGGGCGGCGATGACGAAGTCGATGTATTCCTTCCAGAACCGCTGGTCGTTGTTGGTCGGCCGGCTCGAGTAGGTGATTCCCGACATGCTGACGCCGGCCAAGTTCGTGTAGTACACGATCCGGTCGCAACGGAGATAGTTGGGGAAGGGGTTGGGGCTTTGGCGAATCCAATCGAGGATCGCCTGGTAGTTGATTTCGTAGGACGAGGAACTGACGCCGCGCCACTGGCCGTTGGAGGAATTGTAAAGACGGTTGTTGTAGTCGATAGGATTCGTAGCGCCGGGGTAGGTGAAGAACTTCCGCCGCCAATCGAAAGTACTCCGCGGATCGGGCGGCCAAATCCAGAAGGTCTTGCCCCAATGGCCCGGCCCTTCGGTGAAGCCTTTGAAACTGCCCGGCGTGCCGCCGACGGCCTGCATTTCGTAACCGGCGCTTTCCCATTGAGTGGCGCGGCTGTCAGAATCGGGACCACTCAGGCGGGTGGCGCGACGGATTTCCTGGGTGGTAGTCGCGGAGCTGTTGGTCACGTTGTAAAGGATCTCGTGCAACGACGACGAGTAGTTTTGACCAGTCGCGTTGAAGTTGCGCCGCAGTGGGGTGTCGCCGGAGTTGGCCTTGCCGTCGCCGGGGATGGCCAGCCCGGATCCGAACGCGGAGGTGGTGGCGCCAGTCGGTTCGGTGGCGGGCGGGGTGACGATCGGCGCCCGGACGAAGTCGTCGATGATGGCGGCGCCGTTGTCGGACTCGAAGGTGAAATTCGCGACGCCGTAGACTTCGCCGTTGGTACGGGTGTATGGCGAAGTGGCGTGGAAGCGCCGCGACGAACTTGGGGAGGTCGTGGTGTAGTGGCCGAACTGCGGCACGCGGGAATCGGAGGTCAACGGCCCAGAGATGACGCCTTCATTGGGGGTGACGTTCGAGGCGCCGACGTTGCTGCCGAACCGCATGGAACCGGAAAGGTCCATGACGATGGAGATGTCGCGGGGACGGTGGATGGCCGTCGCCACCGTGGAGACGTCGTACGTCGAGGCGCTGAAAACCTTGCCGAAGAAGGTGTCGCCCTTGTAGCGGACGGTGGCTTGGACGAGCGTCGGCATTTGGCCGTTGGCCAGGGTGGTGAAGCCGCGGAACTCGGGCGTCGGCACGCTGGCGGTGACGTAGCGGTAAGTGCCGATCTTCATCGTCACGTTGTTCGCCATCGACAGTTGTTTGTTGATGATCTTAATGCGGTGGGCGTCGGGCACGCTGGTGGCGAACATCTTCGAGACGTTCGAGACGACGGCGGTGTCGCGGGCGGTGGTGTTGATCGAACGGGCCCCGACGAGGGCGGACGCGTCGGCGACGTCTTGCGCTTCGGTGCGGGCGTTGAACATGATGCCGACGTCGATGCTGAGGGCGACCAGGGCCATCATGGGGATGAGCAGAATGCCGAACAAGGCGGCGTACATGCCGCGTCTGCTGCGCGGATTTCTTCGCAGGTGCATGGCGGAGTTTTCCTTGAAGACCCGTTACGGGGGGTTTGTTTAGGTGGTGCGTCTCTAAGGGGAAAACGACGGCAGGCCGTCTTCGAGGACGGCCCACGCTCTAATATTTTAGGAAAAGACGAAGGAGGCCGGTAGGCGGCGGGACTTAGTTGGCGTCGCTGCGCATGGTGGCTTTGACGGTCAGTGGAATCAAGGCAGGCATTAGGGTGAAGTTGGGAACGATCGGACGATAGTCCTGCTGGATTTCACAGGTGACGAACTCGCCGAAGTTGGCGTTTTCATACGGACCGACGAAGGCGCCGGCGGCGTTGCTGGCGTAGATTCGGCTGTTCGGAGTCGGCTTGATGACCTGGCCGTACAGCATCGGCTTCACTCTGTTTTCCATGATCCAATCGGACCCGGTGTTGTATTCGACGCTGTCGATGACCACGCGGCTGCCGTGGCAGACGGCGTAGCGGGCGCCGACGCGGGCGGCGTTGTTGAGCACATGGTTCGTGTAGACGAACCGGCCGTATTCAATGATGCCGTACATCACCATCAGGAAGATGGGCAACGTGACGGCCACTTCCAAGAGGGCGGCGCCGCGGCGCGGCCGACCGGCGAGGTTCGTTCTTCGGAAGAAGCCAACACCGGGGCGGGTGCGTCGAGTCAGCAGCATGATTCTTCGGCTCGCTTTCGCAAACGATGAAAGGTTCCGACGGTTCGTCACGGAAGGTTGACGTCGACTTCCAACGGGATGTCTTTGAGCGAACACCACAGGGTTCGCGAGGTCATGGTGGCGCCGGCCGGCAGGAAGCGGTTGATGGCGACCCAGTCGATGGCGTCGACGGGCAGAGTGACGGTGACGGCGAACATGTCGAGCTGTTCGGCGTCGCCGGGATTGACCCAACTGTGGCTGCTGAGGTTGGTGACGGTGGCGTCGACCTGGGTCTTGACGTTGGGCCGTTCGGGAATGGCCCGGCCGACGTAGTCGGCGGCGGTGGCCTTCACCATCGCGACGGTGACGACGGTGTCGTTGAGCTGACCGGTGGCGGCCAAACGGCCGGCCTCGCGGGTGGCGTTTTCCAGAATCTGCCGCACATGGATGTAGCGGCCGAGTTCCCAGATGCCGAGGACGAGGATCATCATCACGGGGAAGATGATGGCGAACTCGACCAGCGCCGCGCCGCGCCGGGTCAGCGCTGCAGGCTCGCGGCGAGTTCGGTCGGCCGGTCGTCGCAGGTGCGACCTGATCATGGACGATTCTCCTGTAAGGGTCGCCGCCGGCGGGAACGCTTGCACGACCGGTTTCGTCTTCCTACTCATCGGAAGCCGGCCGACAATCAGGACTCTCACCGACGGCGGACGGCGAATCTTTTGAGATTCTACCTTAAACTTCCACGGGAAGCAGAGGAAAGAACGAGAAAGGCGGGTTCACCGGACGAAGATGATTCTTCGATCGATGGACCCACCCCGAAACTTGGACGACGGCGCCCGTCGCGGCCGGGGGCGCGGGATCGGCTACTCGATCAACGTAACCTGAATACCGTCCTGCATGATCGAGCCGAAGGCGTCTTCGATGCGCTCCACCCGTTGGGCCACCGTGCCCGTGATGATCTTGCTTGGCGGGAAGGTCGCCTTGGCGGTGTTGCCGGCGACTTCCAACTGTTGCAGGAAGTTGAGGGCCGTGATGGCGCGGGGGGTGAGCGTACCGCCGGTGAGCGAGGCGTCGAACAGATCGCCGAAGGCGACGCCGTGGACCTTGGCCTTCCGCGAGGACGCGGAGTAGCCGCCGGCCGATTCCAGGGCGACGAGCTGCGCCGTCACGTTGATGGCGGCGTTGAACGCCTCGGGCGCCCCCATCGCGGTGCCGCCGCCGGTGAAGTTTTCGTAGTAGCTGTCGGAGTTTGCCAAGTTCTGAAACGCCCCCGACGCATGGCCGTTCGGGGCGCCGTCGGTCAGCAGCACGACCGTCTTCTGGGCGCCGCGACGGCCCTTGCCGCCGAAGGTTCCTTCGGGCGATTGCCGCGACAACAGCGACGAATTGGAGCTGCACTGGTTGAACGCCAGCAGCATGCCCATGCTGGGACACGTCGAGCCGAGCGCCCGCGGCACGTTGCCGTTGGCGAAGTTTTCGCTGCCGTAGCCGTAGATCGTCGCTTTGGAATCAAGAGTGCTGCGCGGATGGAAGAGCGAATCGACCAACCGGTCGAAATCGGTGCCCATCGGCGTCTGCGGCTGTTGGAAGTTGCTTGGTCCGGAGAAGTAGATCAACGACACTTGGTCGTTGGGATAGTTTTCCTCGATGTTGCGGATGGCCGACTGAACGCCGACCTTGAGTTGCCAGTTTTGGGCTTCGTGGCAGTTGCCGGGGTAGCCGAAACGGCGCTGAACGAAGTCGATCATCGTGTAGCCGCCGAACCAGAAGTGCGCCTGGGGGCGCTTCGGGTTGTCGCGGTAGTCCATGTAGGTGGCGGGGTGGCCGCCGTTGTTGCTGGTGGTCGGCAACGCCCGAATGAAAGTGCCGCCGGCCTGCGTGCCGAAGTCGAAGTCGGCGCCCGACCCCATGTGAGCGGTGCTGCCGCCGGCCGGGTTGCCCAGCTTCTCGCCCGCCCAATCGTTGCCGCCGGCGTCCAGACCGCGGGTGCAGATCACGAAGTCGATGTATTCCTTCCAGAACTGCCGGTTGTTGTCGGTCGGCCGGTCGGAGTATCGCATCCCCGCCAGGCTGACGCCCTGCAGATCGGTGTAATAGACCGTCCGACCGCACCGCAGGTAGTTCGGGAACGGGCAGGGGTCGGCCTTGATCCAGGCGAGAACGGCGTCGTAGTCGACGTCGTAGGCGTTGGTCGCCGTGCTGTTCGCTTGGCGCCACCGGCCGGTGCCTTCGTAGAGGCGGTTGTTGTAGTCGATGGGATTCGCGCCGCCGGGGTAGGTGAAGTACAGCCGGCGCCAGTCCTTCGCAGGGCGCGGGTCGGGCGGCCAGACCCAAAAAGACTTGCCCCAATGGCCCGGACCCTGCGTGAAGCCTTTGAAGCCGTCGGGCGTGCCGCCGACGAGCGGCAGATCGTAGCCGGACGCTTCCCAAAGCGCCGAATTGGCGTGAGCGTTGGCGCCGGTCCGACGGGTCGCCCGTTGGTTGTCCAGGGTCGTCGTGGCGTCGCTGTTCGTGATGCTGAAAAGGACTTCGTAGAGCGACGCGGCGTACGGTAGCCCGGGGGCGTTCAGATTGCGGCGAAGGAAGTCGTCGCCGCTGTTCGGTTTGCCGTCGCCGGGAACGGCCAAACCGGCGCCGAAGGCGGAGGTCTTCGTTCCGCCCGGCTCGACGCCCGGCGGGGTGACGGTCGGCGCCCGAAGGAAGTCGTCGATGATGGCGTCGCCGGCGCCGGGGCTTGATTCGGCGGTGAGGTTGGAAAGGCCGTAGACTTCCGAACTGTCGGGCCGAATGTAGTTGCTGGTGCCGTAGAACTGGCGTTCGGTATTGGGGTCGGCGTTGGCGGCCGAGTAGTGGCCGAACTTCGGAACGCGGCGGTCGTTATTCAGGCCGCGGCCCAGCGCGCCGTCGTTGCCCGACGCCGTCGTGGTTCCGGTCATGCTGCCGAACCGCATCGAAACCGACAGGTCCATGACGACGGCGATATCGCGCGGCCGGTGGATCGCCACGGCGGTCGTGTTGTACGTGTAATTGCTCATGCCGAAAACCTTGCCGAAGAACGTATCGCCGACGAAGCGGACGTTCGAGCGGACGAGGGTGGGCATCTGACCGGTCGACAGCGTGGTGAAGCCGCGGAACTCGGGGCGCGGCACGCCGGAGGTGACGTAGCGGTACGTGCCAACTTCCATGGTGATGTTGTCGGCGACGGTCAGCGGCTTGGACAGAACCTTCACGCGGTGCATCTCGGGGACC
>JBOFFD010000586.1:0-8954 GCA_051648425.1 Planctomycetia bacterium | reverse complement strand
CCTCTTTCGGGGTGTGATGATGCTGATACTGCGGGCTGTACCAGTCGAAAGTATCGCAGACCCGGTTTCGCCAATCCGGATGGTTGCTGAAACTGACGACCTTGTTCAAGGTTCGGTTAAGGATCGGAATCCCGCCCAGAAACGCTCCGAATCGGCACGCCTGAAGCAGCACCGACCTCGGCGTCCGCCGCGCCACGGCCCGCAGGCCGTCGTTCACGACCTCCTGCGGCCACGTGTTCCGCCGGTACACCCACACGCTCAGCCGCCCGCCTGGTTTCACCAGCCTCGCGATTGAACGAAACGATTCATACGTATCCGGACCGTGATGCAACACCCCGACGCTGAAAACCACATCGAACGACCGATCGGCGAGGGGCAGTCGGTTGAGGTCCGCCTGTATCAATCGGACGTTGGGCAGGTGCGACGTGAGCCGGCGCGCTTTATCGACCGCCCGGCTGCGGTCGGCGCCCAGCACCTCGGCGCCGTTTTCGCCGGCGACTCGGCAGTACCGGCCGCCGCCGCAGCCGGCGTCGAACACTCGCAGGCCGGCCAATTCCCCCAGCGGCACTCCGGTTTTCACCGTGAACGTGAAGGCGTCTTCCTCAGGCTGCCAAACGTCGAAGGCGTTCCACTGGAAACCGAACGACTCGACGAACGCTTCGTCGGCGATGAACCGGGGGATGCCGCCGGCGACCGAAGCGGCGGTCGTCGGCCCCTTCCAAACGCCGCCGGTAGGGTCGGCCGGGTCTTCGTGGAATTCCAACGGGCTGCCGGCTTCGGGGTCGACCAGCCGGGCTTGCAGCCACTCCCGATCTTGGCGGAAGTCGACGGCCGACGGCTCGGCGACGGCGTTCGGTGCATCGGACGGCGCGGTCATCGGCGGTGGAATTCCTCGTGGGTCGGCCGCTCGGGGCGGTTGGACCGTTCCGCCGGTGGCTTATCGGCCCCCGATGCGGTTTGACTCATCGATCAACGTGATTATAAACTATCGAAACGTCGACTCCGACTGAAGGCGACTCGTCGACGAACACGGGCCGGGCGATTCACGTTCGGTCGGCCGACGATGGCTACAAGTATACAGGGAGTGGTTGGCATGGCAGGTTCTTCGGTGGTTGAATTGACCGACGACAATTTCGAGTCCGAAGTCCTGCAGAGCGACAAGCCGGTCCTCGTCGACTTCTGGGCGCCCTGGTGCGGCCCCTGCCGCATGATCGCCCCGACGATCGACGAACTCGCCACCGACAACGTCGGCAAGGCCCGCGTCGGCAAACTCAATACCGACGACTCCAGCAGCGTCGCCATCAAATTCGGCATCAGCGCCATCCCGACGCTGCTTCTCTTCAAAAAGGGCGAGGTCGTCCGCCGCTTCCAGGGAGTCACCTCGAAGCCCGAGCTGCAACGCGCCATCGACACGGCCGTTTGACGCTGTTCAAGACAGCGTTCCACGGCGGCGCCGTTGAGTTTCTTTTGTTGCTCCAGGAAGGGCGGCGCGTTTGATCGTCGCCTTCGTCTCGACGGATTCGCCGCACGCCGACGGGACGACGGCGCGAGTCGGTTCACCCACGCTCGACGTTGCGGCAGAACCGGTTCTGCGCCGCGAACTGGCCGCCTGGCTGGAACAGGTCGGCGGCCGGCGCGTCGAGTTGACGGTCGACCTTTCCGCCGTCGAGTACGTCGATTCGTTCGGCTTCGAGTGGCTCGTGGACGTCGTGCGGACGGCTCCCGGCCGGACCCGGCTCACCCACGCCCGGCCCGCCGTCCGTCGACTTTTTGATCTTCACGGACTAGCTCGGTTGCTCGACCCCGAACCTCGATCGGCCTAAATCCTTCCTTGTCTTTCGCCGATCGTCGTACTTCGCCGCACCGTCATGGGGTGACGCCGACCGCCGCCACCCTGGAGCCGTTTCCGTGAACGTCGTCGTCATCGTCGTCGATTGCCTGCATCTTGGTTACTTGGGCTGCTACGGGTGCGACTGGGTCGACACCCCCGCCGTCGACCGCCTGGCGCACGACGGTTTCGTCTTCGACCACTTCTACCCGGAGAATCCCACTCGCGGCGGCGCGCTGCACGCCGCCCTCGGCGGAACGCCGCGCTTCACGGCTGCGGTTGGTACGGCGCGGTCGCCCCTTGCCGACTTGCTGACGACCGCCGGCGTTCGCACCGCCTTTTTCAGCAACCATCCCGACTTCGACCCAGCGTCGCCGCCCGCCGGCTTCGACCAGTCGGCCGCCTTCGTCGAGGAATCAATCGCACCGGAGCGACTGGCCGAGGTCGACGCCGTCCGCGCCCATCCTCACTACCGCATGCCCACCATCTCCGGACCGCGCGTCGACCAATGGATCGACCGTTGGCGGGCGCAGGTCGGCCGCGACGTCGAACGGAACGTCGTCTTCCCCGCCGTCGCTCCGAAACGTGACCCTGACGACGAAGAAGGCCTGTTGGACGACTCGGCCTACGGCGACGACGACGATACCGACAACGAAACCAACGACGACGATACCGACGACGACGATTTCGGCGGCGACCTGGACGACGAGGCAGGTGAACCGGCGTCGTCCGTCGGCGAGACGCCGGCCGTGGAAGACGACGAACCGACGTCGCTTGACCGTCTTTTCGCGGCGGCGGGCCAGTTCCTGGCCGATCCGTCGGAAAGCCCGCGATTCCTCTGGATCGATGCGTCGATTCAAGCCAGTTCATGGCTGCCGGCCCCGGCGGAACGGGTGCAGTACGCCGACGAGGAAAATCCCGCGGTGATCGTCGACCCGTTGCCCGGCCTCGTGTCGGAGACGCTGGGCGACGACGACCTGAACGCGGTGCAAGCCGGGTACGCCGCAAAAGTCTCGACGTTCGATGCCGTTCTGGGGGCGTTCCTCGAAATGCTCGACGACGCTGGTCGGCGCGACGACACCGTCGTGGTGCTGACCGCCGATCAAGGAATGCCCATGGGCGAACACGACGTCGTCGGGCCGCCGGCGGGCGACCAGGCGGCGGTCGGCGGCCTTTACGAAGAACGGATGCACGTTCCGTTGGTCGTTCGTTGGCCCGGCTGCCGAGGCACCGGCCGCAGCTTGGCGCTCGTCCAGTCGGGCGACCTGTATCCCACCCTTCGCGCCGCCTTCGCCGCCGAACCCGACGACGCGGCCGTCGGCAAAAACTTGCTGTCGCTCTTGCAAGGCGAGCCGTCGCGGGTGCGCGACTACGCTTGCAGCGGCGTCGACGACCGCGTCTACACACTGCGCACGTTGCAGTGGAAGCTGGTGCTGCCGATGGCGTCGGGCGGCGACCAACCGCCCCCGCCGCGCGAGTTGTTCGCCAAGCCGGAAGACCGCTGGGACAATAGCGACGTCGCCGAGCAGAACCGCGAGGTCGCCGACCAACTGGAGCTGCACCTGCGGCGGTATCTCGACGCCGTTCCGCGCGGCGCCGTCCGTTGGCTGCCGCCGCTCCGCGACGATCTTCTCTTTCACACCTCTTGAGACCCACCCCGATGAACATTCTCATCACGTCCGGGGGCACGAAGACGCCGATCGACGCGGTGCGCTGGATCGGCAACGTTTCCACTGGGCGGTTCGGTGCGGCGCTGGCGGTCGCCTGGCTGGAACGCGGTGCGACGGTGACGTTGCTGCACGCGGCCGACGCCGTGACGCCGCACGTCCGCCGCGTCGACCTACGTTCCGACGTCGACCCGACCGAAGCCGTTGCGGCGGAAATGGAAACGTGGCGGGAATATCGCGCGCGCTACACGCCGATCAGGTATGATTCCTATGACGACTATGCGGTGTCGTTGGAGCAGTCGTTGCGCGGCGACCGGTTCGACGTGGTCTTCGCGGCGGCGGCGGTTTCGGATTTTGCGGCCGTCGCGGAAAATGGTAAACTTAATTCATGGGCGGCGGTGCGAAGCGTTGAGCTTCACCGCACCCGAAAATTGATCGCGTCGGTGCGGGACTGGGCGCCGCGGGTCTTTTTGGTCGGCTTCAAGCTGCTGGTAGGGGCGACGACCGAAGAGTTGATCGCCGCCGGCCGCGCCGCGAACCACGACAACCGTGCCGACGCCACCTGCGCGAACGACCTGAGCGCGATACGCGCCGGCGTTCATTGCATTCAGGCGACGCCGGCGGTCGGCGAAACGGTCGCCTTGAGCAGACCGTGCGACGAGGGCGGACCGGCCGTCGAGTTGGCGGCGCTGATCGCCCAATGGTACGAAACGAAGTTCGCCGACCGCTGATGCCGGTTCTTCCGAACGATCGGACTGAGTAGGGTTTGCGGCTCGGCGTGCGACCGCCGCCGTCACGGCTCCCCTTGACCGATCCTTTGGAACGTTCAAAGTAAACTCAGGTTGGCGCCAAAGCGCCGACCCCCTGCACCATGATCGATACTCCAGTCGGGCCGACCAAGATGAACGTCTCGCTGCTATCGTCGCCGGTCGCTCCTCCGCCGGTATCGTCCGCCACGCCGCGGCGACGTTCCCGTCGGACCACTCCGCCCCGCCTGTTCGCCTTCCAGTTGCTGGAAGAGCGCACGAACCCCGTTTCGTTCAGTTCCTCGATGGCGGGTTTGCCCGATTTCGGCCAAGGCGCCGTCGCCGCCGGCGACTTCAACAACGACCGCCTGCTCGACTTCGTCGTCACCGGATTCTCCATCCAAAACGGCGGCTTCTCGGAAACGAAGGTCTTTCTTAACGAAGGCGACGGGGCCTTCACGCAGAGCGCGTCGCGCCCCGGAGCCGGCGACGGCGACGTGGTCGTCGGCGACTTGAACAACGACGGCAACCTCGATTTCATCGTCGGCGGTTCCAACGTGTCCTTCACGCCGCCAGTGGGATCGATGTTGGCGCCGATCGGCCGCGTCTTTTTGGGCAACGGCGCCGGCGGCTTCCCCAACGGCCAGCTTCTCACCGAACTGTACGACGCTTCGTTCGACCTCGGCGACTACGACGACGACGGCGACCTCGATCTCTTTCAGACGGGATTTCCCTTCCCCGGGTCGAGCGCGACCGCGATCCTGTACACCAACGACGGCGCCGGCGGCTTCACCGATTCCGGGCAGGTTCTGCCGCAGTTCGCCGGCGGCTCGGCCGACTGGGGCGACTTCGACGGCGACGGCGACCTCGACTTGATCTACACCGGCCGGAACGACGTCCTCGGCTGGCGCACCCCGTTGCTGCGCAACGACGGCGGCTTTCTGGTGGAGAACGGGTCGGAACCGTTCGTACTGAACGACAGCGTGGTGACGTTCGGCGATTACGACGCCGACGGCCGGCTCGACATCGCCCACACCGGCGAATTCGCCGGAGATCCGCGCACCCTCATCTTTCGCAACACCGGCATGGGCCTCCTCTCGACGTTCGCCCTGTTCGGCGGCACCCTCGACGGCGCGATCGGCTGGGTCGACCTCGACGACGACGGCGTCGTCGACCTGCTGATGTCCGGCTCCGACGGCTACGGCGGGGCCACGTCGCTCGTCTTCACGTACGACGGCGCCAATTTCACGCCGCAGCCGGGCGCCGGCGTCGGCCTTCCCGCTGGTTCGTTCGACTTCGCCCCTGGCGACTTCGACGGCGACGGCATACTCGACCTCGTGACGTCGGCTCGCGGCTTCGGCGGTACGTCGCTGGAGGTTTTCCTCGGCGCCGGCGTCTTGGCGGGGCCTCCGGCCGCTCCCACGCCACTGTCGGCGGCGGCCGACGTCGACGGTTCGGCGGTGCTGACTTGGGCGCCGCCGGACGATCCGGCGCCGCCGGTCTCCGAAACGCCGCCGCCCGCCTATTCCTACAACCTGCGGGTCGGCACGACCCCCGGCGGTTTCGACGTCGTCAGTCCGATGGCGTTCGTCGGCGACGGCCTTCGCACCGTCGCCGACCGCGGCCGCTACCAGACCGCGTTCGCGAACCTTTTCAACCTGGCGCCCGGCACCTACTACTGGAGCGTCCAATCGATCGATCTGGGGTTGGAAGGCTCGCCGTGGGCCGCCGAACAGACGTTCGTCGTCCCCGTACCGCAGACGGTCGTCGTGACGAACCTGGGGGCGACCGTTCTTCAAGGTGAATCGGTCGTCGTCACCGGCTCGTTGCTGCGACACGACACCACGCCCCTCCCCGCCGACCCCGCCGCGACCGAATACACGGTGGCGCAGGGACTGTTCAACGGCCGGTTGGAACGAAGCGACGCCCCCGGCGTGCCCATTACGACGTTCACGCAGGCCGACTTAGACGCCGGCCTCATCGTTTACGTCAACGACAGCCTGTCGTCGTTCGACGACTCGTTCGCGTTCGTCGTGTTTTCGTCGGCTCCGGACAACGTTTTCGAGAGCAGCGGCGTTTTCGAGATTCGGGTCGACGTGCGCCTCGCCGTCACGAACCTGGGGGCCGACGTGCTGCAAGGCGAGTCGGTCGTCGTCGACGGCTCGCTGCTGCGGTACAACGTCGCGTCGGTCCCGCAGGATCCGTCGGGAATCGTCTACACCATCACCGCGCCGCCGGCGCGGGGCCGGCTGGAAAACATCGACCTGCCGTTCATGCCGATCGGAAGTTTCACGCAGGCCGACCTCGACGCCGGCAGGATCGTCTACATCCACGACGGTTCGACGGCCGACCCCGATTCGTTCGCCTTCATGGTGCGATCGCAGGACGAAATCAACCCTTTCAGCGACGTCGGGGTCTTCCAACTGCGGGTGTTGCCGCCGCAGACCCTCGTCTCGACGAACCTGGGGGCCGACGTCGAACAAGGGTCGTCGGTCGCCGTCGACGGTTCGCTTTTGAACTACAACCTGTCGCCCCGGCCGATCGACCCCGCCCAGGTGGTCTATTTCGTGACGACACCGCCGGCCCGCGGCCGCCTCGCGTTCGTCGACGCGCCGCTGGTTCCGATCGCGGAGTTCACGCAGGCCGATTTGGATCTCGGGCGGGTCGTCTACGTTCACGACGGCCTGACGCTCGACCCCGATTCGTTCGCCTTCACCGTGATTTCCACCGACCCGCAGGACGGTTTCGAGACGAGCGGCGTCTTCGATCTCCGCGTCGCGCCGGCGCCGACCCTCGTCGTCGTTTCGACCGGTATGCCGGTCGACGTCGGCGGCAGCGTCGTCTTGACGCCCGCGGTGCTGAATACGACGGTCGTCGGCGGAACCACGACTTCGATCCTCTACGAAATGACCCGCCCGCCGACGGCCGGCCGATTGGAGTTCGTCGACGCCCCCGGCACGGCGATTTCTTCGTTCACTCAGGCCGACGTCGACGCCGGCCGGGTCCGCTACGTCCACGACGGCAGCCTGCTGCCGCCGATCGACGCCTTCGACTTCCGCGTCTCGGCCGTTGTGACGCCCAGCGGCGGCCAGGCGCCGGTCTTCCAGTCCCGTTTGCTCGCGGCCGCCGACGACTTCCCGTTCACGGTGATTCCCCGGCCAATCGACCCGCCGAACCCCGGTCCCGGCCCGGACGATCCGCCCCCTCCCGGCGGTGGCCCGCCTCCTCCCGGCGGTGGCGGTCCCCCCGTTGGGCCGGTCCTTCCCGGCACGCCCAACGCCCCGCGCCCGCCGACGCCCGGTCGACCGATCCCGACGAACCGGCCGATCGCCATCCTTGGCGCCGGCCTCGGCGGCGCGCTCATCGACCGGGGCGCGGTCGGCCGCAACCAATCCGTCGACCGCGACCAGGACGACGACCGGGAACCGAGCGGCGACTCGTCGGAAGTCGCGCCGCAGATGCTAGACGAGACGGATCCGATCTCGGACGGCTTGGTGGAAGGCGGCTCGCAGAATCAACCGGAATTCGTCGAAGTCGGTCTCGACGGCCTGCCGGTGAACCCGATCCGCGAACGCCGAGCCTTCACCGGCGGTCCGGGCGTCGACGACGAAAAAACACCGACGCGGTCGAACGAATCGGAGATCGACGCCGCGCCGATCGACCGCGGCGGCCCCAACCTCCGTCAACTGGAATCGGGTCGGGTGCCGCCCGGTCTCAAGGGGGTCTTCGCACCGCCCGAACAAAAAAACCTGATGCTCAACTCGCAGCTATCGGAAGGGGACGACAACATCCCCCTTCTGGAAAATCTGCTGCGGAACTCGTCGAGCGCGCCGTCGGGCGGAGCTTCGCTGGCGCCGCCGGCCGCATCGGTCGTCGCGGCCGAAGAACCGGCCTCGAACGCCGTCGACGCCTTGATGGCCCGTTGGGCCGACGGAGCCATGACCTCCGACGACCAAACGCCGGCGGAAGAATCGGTCGACGGTCAAACGTCGGCCGTGGACGCGGTCGCCGCCTCGGCGTTCTGTTTCGTGGTCGGTTGGAGGCGGCGCGGAGGGAAAACGGAGCGGCGGCGCGGCCCCGCCGGTTGGACCGCGACCGGGATTTCGGCGTTGCTTTGGGCCGCGGCTTTCCTGGGAACCTCGGCCCAGTCGGCGGAACCGACGGCCGTCGCCCCGATCGTCGCCGCTTCCCCGGCGGTCGAACCGGCGCCGCCGGCAAAGCGGTCGGCGTTCTCGCCCCAGGCGGCCTTCCTTCGCGCCGAAGAGCGCTACGAAGCCGAAGACCTGCTGGAAGCCGACCGCCTTTACCGGGTCGCGCTTGACCTTCCCTCCGTGCAGCGAGCGTCGTTGGAACGGCTGGTGATGATCGCCAAACGGCTGCGCCGGTTCAGCGACGTGGTGAAGTTCGGCGTCGACTACGTGAAGCGCCGCGACGCCGAAGTCGACGTGTCGTTCGGCGTAATGGTGGACGTCGGCGAAGCGTTTCTGGCGCTTGGTCATTACGAGGCGGCGAAGGACTGGTTCCAACGCGCCCTCCGCGTGAAGCACCGCGTTCCGGTCCACCCGGTTCGGAAGCTGTCGATCCTGACGAATCTGGCGAAACTTGCCGAGCAGCAGAAAAAAGAAGAAGCCGTCGACCTTTGGAAGAAGGTGGAGGAGTTCGGGGTCGAACTGCTCGACGGCCGCCGGTCGACGCTGTCGATGCAGGAACAGA
>JBOFFD010000585.1:0-4399 GCA_051648425.1 Planctomycetia bacterium | reverse complement strand
CCGCGCCGACCGGACGTGTCGCGGCCGACCTGTTAAGAACGCCAGCGCCAGTCGCGGATTTCCGGCATGTCTTCGCCGTGCTCGCAAATGTACTCGCGGTGTTCGATCAGTTTGTCGCGGATGGCCTGTTTCGCGTAGGCCGCGCGCGTACCCAACTGCGGCACCCGGTCGATGACGTCTTCCACCAGGTGGAAGCGGTCGAGGTCGTTCAGAACGACCATGTCGAACGGCGTCGTCGTCGTTCCCTCCTCTTTGTACCCGCGCACGTGGATGTTCTTGTGGTTGGTGCGGCGGTAGGTGAGACGGTGGATGAGCCAGGGGTAGCCGTGGAAGGCGAAGACGACCGGCTTGTCCTTGGTGAAGAGTACGTCGAAATCCTTGTCGGTCATCCCGTGCGGGTGTTCGCGTTCGGGTTGCAGTTTCATTAAGTCGACGACGTTGACGACGCGGACTTTCAGATCGGGCGCGTTCCGCCGCAGAATGTCGACGGCGGCCAAGGTTTCCAAGGTGGGGACGTCGCCGCAGCAGGCCATCACCACGTCGGGTTCCGAACCTTGGTCGCTCGACGCCCAATCCCAAATGCCAACGCCCGCCGTACAGTGTTTCACCGCCTGGTCCATCGTCAGCCATTGCGGCGCCGGCTGTTTGCCGGCGACCACCACGTTGACGTAGTGTCGGCTGCGAAGGCAGTGGTCGGTCACCGAAAGCAGCGTATTGGCGTCGGGCGGCAAGTAGACGCGGACGACCTCGGCCTTCTTATTCACCACATGGTCGATGAAGCCGGGGTCTTGGTGTGAAAAGCCGTTGTGGTCTTGGCGCCACACGTGCGAACTGAGCAGGATGTTCCAGGAAGAAATCGGCCGGCGCCACGGAATGTCGCGGGTGGCGTTCAGCCATTTGGCGTGTTGATTGAACATCGAGTCGATGATGTGCGCGAACGCTTCGTAGGTGTTGAAGAAACCGTGCCGACCAGTGAGAAGGTAGCCCTCCATCCAGCCGACGCAGGTGTGTTCGCTTAAGATTTCCATCACCCGGCCGTCGGGCGAAACGTGTTCGTCGATCGGTTCGATGATCGCCGTCGAAGTGCGGCCGGTCACTTCCAACACAGCGCCCCAGCGGTTCGACGCCGTTTCGTCCGGCCCGAAGATGCGGAAGTTCTTAGATGCCAGATTCCGCTTCATGACGTCGCGCAGCAGTACGCCCATGACTCGCGTCGACTCGGCGTCGACCGCCCCCGGCGCGGGCACTTTGACGGCGTAGTCGCGGAAGTCCGGCATCTTCAGATCGCGCAGCAGCAACCCGCCGTTGGCGTGCGGGTTGGCCCCCATCCGTCGCGCCCCGGTCGGCGCCAGCTCCGCCAGTTCCGGTTTCAGTCGACCCGTTTCGTCGAACAGTTCCTCCGGCCGATAGCTCTTCAGCCACTCTTCCAAAATGCCGACGTGGCCGCGTTTGTCCATGTCGCCCATCGGCACCTGATGGGAACGGAACGTGCCCTCGGTCTGCTTGCCGTCGACCGTCTTAGGACCGGTCCACCCCTTGGGGCTGCGCAAAATGATCATCGGCCAGAGCGGGCGTTCCTTGAAACCGTCGGCGCGGGCGGCGGTCTGAATCCGCTGGATTTCATCGAAGGCGTCGTCGAGCGTGCCGGCCATGAGCAGGTGCATGGCGTCGGGGTCGCTTCCTTCGACGAAATACGGCGTGTAACCGTAGCCGCGGAAGAGGCTGGCCAGCTCGTCGTTGGGGATGCGCGACAGGACGGTCGGGCCGGCGATTTTGGCGCCGTTGAGGTGTAAGATCGGCAGAACGCAGCCGTCGTGGACGGGGTTGAGGAACTTGTTGGAATGCCAACTGGCCGCCAGCGGGCCGGTCTCGGCTTCGCCGTCGCCGACGACGCAGACGGCGACCAAGTCGGGGTTGTCGTAGACGGCGCCGTAGGCGTGTGAAACGGCGTAGCCGAGTTCGCCCCCTTCGTGGATCGAGCCGGGCGTTTCCGGGGCGGCGTGGCTTGGTATGCCGCCGGGGAAGGAAAACTGTTTGAAGAGCCGCTGCATTCCTTCTTCGTCTTGAGAGACGGCGGGGTAAAGTTCGGTGTAGCTTCCTTCGAGGTAGGTGTTCGCCACCATGCCGGGGCCGCCGTGGCCGGGGCCGCAGATGTAGATCGCGTTCAGATCGCGCTCTTTGATGAGCCTATTCATATGGACGTAGATGAAGTTAAGACCGGGGGTGGTGCCCCAGTGGCCCAGCAGGCGCGGTTTGACGTGCCGGCGTTGCAGCGGTTCCTTCAGAAGCGGGTTGTCGTACAGGTAGATCTGACCGACCGAAAGATAGTTGGCGGCGCGCCAGTAGGCGTGCATTTTGCGCAGAAGTTCCGGAGCGAGCGTTGCCGACATGGAGACGAACTCCTTTGGGGTCGATCATCAGCGCGACGCCGTCGCGCCGACCTACCACGGATGCACGCAGCCGGGCGTCCGCACCGACTTCGCAAGCGATCTTAGACAGTTTTCTCGGGCAGAAAAACACCGTCGCCGGAAGCGGCGTCGCGCAGGCGGGTCGGAAGGCGCGCCAAGCGGGCCGCCCCGCCGCCGGTTTCAGGGGAATCGAACAGCGGCTTGAACTGTTCGTCGACCGGGTCGTACGCATAGACCACGCCGCTTTCGATCTGGTAGATCCAGCCGTGCAACTTCAATGTGCCGGCGGCCAGCCGTTCCGCCACGCACGGGTGCGACTTCAGGTTGTCGAGCTGCACCAGCACGTTTTCTTCGGTGGCCACGTCGAGCAGGGCGTCCGGGCCGCAGCCTTGGTAGCAGTCCCAAAGAATCTTGCGGGTCGCTTCGGCGTGTTCCAGCCAGGCGGCCACCGTTGGCAGCGAAACGAGGTTCTCCGGGTGCAGCAGCCCCTTCATGGCGCCGCAGTGGGAATGCCCGCAGACGACGACGTCCTTCACCCCCAGCCCCACCACGGCGAACTCGATGGTGGGAGCCTCGCCCCCCAGGCCGCGAGGATCGTACGGCGGGACGATGTTGCCCGCGTTCCGCAGGACGAACAGGTCGCCCGGTTCGGTGTTCGTAATCAGGTTGGGGTCGATGCGGGAGTCGGAACAAGTGATGAAAAGCGTTTCCGGCGACTGCCCTTGGGCCAGCCGCTCGAAAAACTCGCGGTGGCCGCGAAACACTTCTGCCTGGAAGCGGTGTAGACCGGCGACCAGTCGTTGAATCGGCACGGCGTCGTCTCCGGGGAAAACTCTGGTCCTCCGCCAAGTCGACGGATACGTTTGTAGTACGACGCTTCGGCGGGAAGCCAATCGAGAGACCGCCCGACGGGAAAGGATTGAATCGCGTGAAAGGACTCGCGCCACTGCTGACGGCGATCTGCCTGGCCGCCGCGGCCTTGTTGCTACTGGACCACTCCCCCGGGGCGTCGGGCCGGACGCCGCGGGTGCGGCTGATCGAGTACGCGCAGAACCCCGACGTCGAAACGGCCCGCCAAGGGGTGGTCGACGGCCTGGAAGCCCAGGGGTTGGTCTCCGGCCGCGACTACCGGCTGCGCGTGTTCAACGCGGCGGGCGACATGGCGACGTTACGCAGCGCGATGGACGCGGCGGTGGCCGACGACGCCGACGTGGTCGTCACCATGACCACCCCCGGCCTGGAAACCGCGCTGCGAAGCCGGTTCAAAAGGGCGGTCGTCTTCACGTTCGTCGCCAATCCGTTCGGGGTGGGGGCCGGCAAGACCGATTTCGACCACCTGCCGAACGTCACCGGTTCGTACGGCTCGGCCGACGTCGTGGGGATGCTGAAGGTTTTCCGCGAAGTGACGCCGACGGCCCGGCGCGTCGGCGTCTTGTACGTGCCGAACGACTCGTTTTCGGAATACAACTACCGCCTGTTCGTGAAGGAAACGGAGGCGGCGGGCTATGAAATCGTCTCGGCTCCGGTCTCGGCGCCGAACGAAGTCGCCGAAGCGGCGCTGTCGCTGACGGCGGCGAAGGTCGACTTGATTTGTCTGTCGACCGCGAACCTGACCGCGGCCTCTTTCCCCAGCATTTCCGCGACCGCCCGCCGCGCGAAGATCCCCGTGTTCGGTTTCCTCAGCGGCCTTGCCGAAGACGGCGCGATGATCGTACTGGCCCGCGACTTCTATGAAATGGGTCGGTCCGCCGGCGGCCAAGCGAGCCGCGTGCTGCGCGGCGAAAGCCCGGGAGCCATTCCGTTTCAGAAGGTTGAAGGCACCCGGCTGATCGTCAACTTGGACGCCGCCAAGGCGATCGGCGTGAAGCTTCCCGACGCGCTCGTCCGCCGCGCCGCCGTCGTTTACGGAGAATAGCCGTCCATGGAAATCCACCAACGCCGCGACGGCGACCTGTGGCTGTTGCAACTGGTCGGCCGGCTCGACAATCAAA
>JBOFFD010000584.1:0-5441 GCA_051648425.1 Planctomycetia bacterium | reverse complement strand
CGAACGCGCCGCTCAGCTCGCCAAGCATTTGGAAGAGGAAAACAAGACCCGGCAGACGTTGGAGACGCAGGTCTTCCGCTCGGCCCGCGCCCAGGCCGACGAACGCTACGACTTCGCCGACGGCGGCGGCCCGGCCGCCTTGGTGCTGGCCGGCGACGACTGGCACCCCGGCGTCATCGGCATCGTCGCCAGCCGCATGGTCGAACGCTACCACCGGCCTACCATCCTAGTATCGTTCCGCGAGGGGCCGGTGGGCACGGGGTCGGGTCGATCGGTGCGCGGCTTCCCGCTGCACGCCGGTCTCGACGCCTGCCGTCCGACGTTGGTGAAAGCCGGCGGCCACGCCATGGCCGCCGGACTCCGCGTCGAGCGCGGCCGTTTCGACGACTTCCGCGCCGCCTTCGAGCAGTACGCCGAGGAACATTTGACCGCCGAGCAACGAATCGCCGAGCTGCGCATCGACGCCGAAGCGCCGCTGCATCTCTTGACCCCCGCCCTCATCCGTTCCTTGGAAGTGCTTGAACCGTTCGGCCTGACCAATCCATCGCCGCTGTTGCTCGCCGCCGACCTGACGCTGGTCGACGAACCGAAGAAAATGGGCGGCGGCGACCGTCACCTCGGCTTCAAGGTCCGGCAGGGCGGCGCCGTCCTGCGGGCCGTCGCCTTCGGCATGGGCGAGCGTTGCGACGAACTGACCAGCGCCGCCGGCAAGTGTTGTTTGGTTTTTCAACCCGTTTTGAACGAATTCCGCGGATATCAGAATGTAGAATTGCTGGTGAAGGACTTCTTCGCTGGCAGCCAGGCGCCGATCGAGTCCGTCGGGGTGGGAGTCGGTTCATGAGTTGGCAGACGGATCGCGATCAATTGCTGCGGGATTTGCACCTGCAGGGCATCACCGACGAGCAGGTGACGGCGGCCATGGCGTCGATCGACCGCCAACGCTTCGTCCCCCCCGAACTCCGCCCGCGCGCCTATGAGAACCGGCCCCTGCCGATCGGCGACGACCAAACCATTTCGCAGCCATACATCGTCGCCCTCATGCTGCAAGCCCTCGAATTGAAGCCCGAACACCGCGTTCTGGAAATCGGCACCGGCAGCGGCTACCAGACCGCCCTCCTGGCGAACCTCGCCAAACAGGTCTACACCGTCGAACGCATCCGCATCCTGTCGCAGCGGGCGCGCGCCGCCATCGACCAACTCAACCTGGCGAACGTCGACTTCCGCACCGGCGACGGCCGCGACGGCTGGCCCGACGAAGCCCCGTTCGACCGCATCATCGTCGGCGCCGGCGCCGAGCGCCTGCCCGCCGCCCTTCTAGACCAGCTCGGCCGCGACGGCGTTCTAGTCGCCCCCATCGGCCCGCCCGAACGCCAGAAACTGGTCGTCCTGCGCGACCGCGACGGCTCCGTCGAAACGACTTCCCTCAGCGCCTGCCGCTTCGTGCCGCTGCTGCCCGGCGTCGAACCCGGCGCCGCCCTCGGCGGAACCCTCCGCCCCCGCGCCGAGGAAAAACCGGTCGACCTCGACGACGACCCGACCGAAGAAGTCGGCTGAGAGCGGTTTCGCGCGGTTTGGCGACCGAAAGGCCGGACGAACCGTCTTTGTTAGCCGCCGCTTTCCTCAGCGGCGCGTCCGTTGCCTTTTCTCAAGCTTCCGGGTCGAAAACATAGACCACGAACGCGATCACCGAAAAGAACTGAACGCCGGCGATGCAAAGAAGCGCCAACCCCAAGCCGATGTTCGGGTCGCCCCTTTTGGCGTCTAAAGTAAGATACGCGACGCTGGCTTCCATCAGAACGAAACTCAGCGTGCCGAACACTCCCGCATAGATGAATTTCGGGCGAGACGTCACTCGTGGACCCATGAACGACGGCGCGATGAACGCGGCAAAAGACAACAACACACCGAGAGGCCCTCCAGCGGCGTGTCGGATCAGTTCGATGCAATACAAAAACCCGAGCGCCGCCAACAAAAAATCGGCCCAGGGCGTTTTCATCGAGCGATCCTCCCACGCCGAGAAAGACCCGCCGCCCGTCACACCGTTCGGCCGCCGTCCACCACCACCGCCTGCCCGGTCATCATCGTGGCGTCGAGTGCGAGGTACACCACCACCCGCGCCACGTCTTCCGCCGAGCACGCTTTCCCCAACGGCGTCGTCGGCATCGCCGCCTCGATCATGTCTTGATGGTCGGCCATCCAACGGGTGTCGATCGGTCCGGGACAGACCGCGTTGACGCGCACCGTCGGACCGAACGCGGTGGCGAGCGACTTCGTCATAGTGATGAGACCCCCCTTGGACGCCGCGTACGCCACCGAACTGCCCGACCCGCGGATTCCCGCCACCGACGCCACGTTCACCACCGCGCCCCCGGTCGCCCGCAGCGCCGGCATCGCCGCCTTCGTGACGAAGTACGCCCCTTTCAGATTCACACCCAGAATCTCGTCCCACACCGCTTCCGTCAACGAATCGAGGTCGGTATGCGTAATGAACTTCGTCGTGGCCGCGTTGTTGACTAAGACGTCCAGCCGACCGAACCGCGCCAGCGCCGCGTCGACCATCGCCTTCACCGCCGCTTCTTCGGCCACGTTCGCTTGAACCACCAGCGCCCGCCGGCCTCGTTCCATCACGGCGGCGGCGGTCGCTTCCGCCTCGGTCCGCGATTTCGAGTAGTTCACCACCACGTCGAACCCGCGCTCGGCGAACAACAGCGCGCACGCCGCCCCCACCCCGGTCGCCGCGCCCGTCACCAACGCCGTCTTAACTTCGTTCACAATCGCTCTTTCCAAGTTCGACGGCCGGCCTGTCACGCCGCCTGGGATAAGATCATCGAGACGAACAGCGAAAACGCGGCGACCAGCCGTAAGACCAACTGCGTCACCATCAGGTCGAGGCTGGACCGAAAGACGTCCTTCAGCCAAACGATGTTGTCCTGCGCCACCCGGCGCGCGTACCGCATGAGCGGATTGTACGTTCCCAGCCAGCGGTCGAGCAGATGATTGATATTCCCCCCCAGCCAACCCTCGGCGAACGTCAGATCGCGGATGATGCGGTCGGCGTCGATGACGCTGATGCGCGCCAGCAGAATGAAGTCGACCGCCATCATCCAACCGATCAGCACCAGGTGGAACACCAACACCGCCGGATGTAGTTGCAGCAACTGCTGGACGCTGACCGAGCTTTCCGGATAGACGAAGTTGTTGAGCAGGCTGTAGACCGACATGATGAGCGCGTAGGCGCCGAACCGCGCGAGCAGGCCGTCTTCGATGCAGAGCAGCCAATGGTCTCGCACGAGTTCAAAGATGCGCGGGCACGACTGCGAAACATGCTTCGCCAGCGTAAAGACGGCGTAGTAGAACCGGGCGCGCAGCAACACCGACGCCGCCAACACCGCGGTGATGTAGTAGATGAACGCCCGCAGCAAATTCAGTTGCAGCAGCCACTCCGGAAGAATGGGCGCCGCCGGCGCGAAAAGATCGAACAAAACGTTTCCTATTCAAAAAAGCGTCGACAAGACTTCTTAACGTACAGCCTTGACCCGACTTCTAAACACACAGCATCGGATCGACTTCTAAAAATACGGCGTGTCGACGCCGCCTTCGGCTCGTTCCGAAGCCCTGAAAGGGCGGCATTCCGCCAGCCCAGGGCGACGCCCTGGGTTTAAGACGACGTAGAACAGTGAAGCCCTGTAAGGGCGCGACTCTTCGACGGCGCGTCGTCCGAATGATGACGCCGCGCCGTCCGTCTTACTTGATCGGCCGCTTGCCGGCCGGCCGGTCGACCGCGTCCAGCGGAAACGCCCGCGACGGCGTATGCGCCGCCTTCATCCGCTGTTCGATCTCGGCGACCACGGTCGGGTGGCGCGCCGAGACGTCGGTCTTCTCACTCGGGTCGTCGCGGAGGTTGTACAACTCGATGTGCAACTTCCCCTTGTTCAGATTCTGCCGCACGCCTTTCCAGTCGCCCCACCGGAGCGCCTGCTGGGCGCCGTAACCTGCGAACTCCCAATACAACTCGTCGTGGACGGGATCGGTCGACGCCCCCGTCAGCGCCGGCCACAAACTGACGCCGTCGATCCCTTCCGGCGTTTCGCCGCCGACCGCTTCACACACCGTCGGCAGCAGGTCGTACATCGCCGCCGGGAATTCAATCGTCCGCCCGGCCGGCAATCGGCCCGGCAGTCGCGCGATCAGCGGCGCCCGCACGCCGCCCTCGTAGACGCTTCCCTTCAGACCGCGCAGCCCACCCGTCGATTGGAAGAACTCCGAATCGCCCCCCCCGGCCCTGAACGACGGCCCGTTGTCACTGGTGAACAAGACCAACGTGCGGTCGGCGACGCCGAGGGCCGTCAACGATTCCATCAGCCGGCCGACGGTGCGGTCCAGGCGCGTCACCATCGCGGCGTACGCCGCCCGCGGCGCCCGGTGCGGCTGGTAGCCGTGGCCACCCTTGTACGGCGGATCGTCCCACGCCCCCAGATACTCGGCCAACGAATCTTCGGGAACCTGCAACGCCAAGTGCGGCGACGCGAACGGCAGGTAGAGAAAGAACGGATCGTCTTTCGCCTTCTCTAAGAACACCAGCGCCTCGCGCTCGAATTGATCGTGTGAATACGTTTCACCGACGGCGGCGTCGCTGTTCCCCGGCTGCGCTTCCTTTTGGGTGTTGCGGTACAGCCAGCTTGGGTAGTGATTGTGCGCATGTCTTTGATTGTTGTAGCCGAAGAACAGATCGAAACCCTGTTCGTGCGGCGCGCCGGCGCCGTCGATCGCTCCCAGGCCCCACTTGCCGACAGCCGCCGTCTTATACCCCCGCTCGCGCAGCACCTCGGCCAGCGTGACCTCCTCCGCCGGCAGCGGATACTGGCCCTCCGGCCCCGCGTCGGCGTTGTTGCGGATCGCGCAACGACCCGCGTGCCGACCGGTCATCAGCGCGCACCGCGACGGCGCGCAGACCGGGAACGCCGAATAGAACTGAGTGAATTTCACACCCTCGGCCGCAATGCGGTCGATGTTCGGCGTGCGAATCTTCTGCTGCCCGTAGCAGCCGAGTTCCGCCCACCCCAGGTCGTCCGCCACGATCAGCACGACGTTCAACGGCTTCGCCGTTTCACTGTACGGCTCGGCCGCCGCCGCCAGAATCCCCGCCGCCAACACGCCCAACGTCACCATCGTACGCCCGTTCTTTTCTAGATTCGCCGGTCACGCCAGAATCTTTTCAATCACCTTGCCGCCGACGTCCGTCAATCGGTAGTCCCGACCGCTGTAGCGGTACGTCAGCGTTTCATGATCGATCCCCAGGAGGTGTAAGATCGTCGCGTGCAGGTCGTTGACGTGGACGCGGTCGACGGCGGCCTTGTAGCCGACTTCGTCCGACTCCCCGTACGACACGCCGCCTTTCACGCCGCCCCCGGCCATCCAGGTCGTGAAGCAATGGGGGTTGT
>JBOFFD010000583.1:0-2156 GCA_051648425.1 Planctomycetia bacterium | reverse complement strand
CCCAGTATTGGATCGACGACGACCGGGAAGTCGTGCAAGTGCTTCTGCCCAACGGTTTCCGCGCGTTGCGGGCGACGCGGGACGAAGTGATCCGCTATTTCCCGAAAATGGCCGCCGACTTCGACCCGATCGAACAGATGCCGGGCGGCGGGCAGATGGCCAACTGATCGACGGACCGAGGAACTTTCATGTTCCAGCCCCTTTTTTCCCTCTTCGACCAAGGTCGACTTTTTTTCTTGCCGGTTCCGGGCTAGAATTTAACGCAAGTGGCTTCTAACCGATCGCCCACAAATCAACGCCAAACGCCATCGATCATCGAAGGTGTTCGGCTGTTTATGTTCCAGATTCAAGAGTTCGTCGAAATGGGGCGGGAAGTTTTCGCCGGCCCGGCCCTGGATATTAAGTTTTTTTGGACGGTTTTGTGCGGAAACCAGCTCCTTCGCCCGCTCCTTGAACTACATTTGTCGCAGGGGGGGATGGAGTGGTTTCTGGACCGCGAGAGCGACCAGAACGCCCCCGACGTCGTGGGGTAAGGTTTGAAGGTCGAAACACGAAGAAAATTTCTTCTTCGAGTCGAAGCTGACAATTCGTCGTCCTTAAGGCGATTTAGACTTCACTTCAGCGTCCGGGCGCAGTAACCAGTGATTAGCCGGATTTCGTTGATACGACCGAGACTCCCCATTCGAGGTGCCGCCGATGATTGACAATACGGTGGATTTCGTGGAGGGCGACCTCCCCGGCGGCGGTGGTCGTGTACGCGGCCGAGAAAAGGTCGACAGCAAGCGGATGCTGGAGCATGTCGGCGCCGACGGGCGACCGATCGAACGTTCTGGTATGGAGCGACCCGATTCCAAGCGGGTGCGGGGAGAGCGGCGCGACAGCCAGCGATTGAAAGGCGAGCGGCGCGACAGCAAACGACTGGAAAGCAAGCGGCAGCCGGCCGAAGCGCCCGCCGTCGAGCGAGCGGCCTCGGACCGTATCCAGGGCGACAAGTCGACGCCCGTGGCCGGCCCCGATCCGTTGGGACGCACGCCGGCAGTCTCGCCCGAAGTGCTGTCGAAGGGCGTCGTCGCCGGGGCGCCGTCGCCTTCGGCCGCACCAGAAGCCGTTCTCGGCACCGGTGAATTGGCCGAGAAACTCGCGCCCCTTATGAAGTCGCTCGATTTGCCACCGCTGCCCACACCACCGACGCGGCGACGCCCCGGCTCCGCCGGTCAGGATTGCACCCCTGCGCCGCCGGTCTCTGAAACGCCGACCGCGCCGTCGTCGAAGACGCCCGCACCGATCGAACCGGTCGCCGCTCCCCGGCCGTCGGCGCCTCGGCCTGCCCCGGCGCCCGTGCCGCCCAGCTCGAAGCGGCGGCCCTCCGAGGCCGCCGTCAACACCCCGGTCTCCTCGCCGCTCGACCCCTGCCCCGTGGGCACGGCGGGCGAAGCGCTTCGCAAGCAGTTGGCCGAGCTGAAAATCCTCGACCGCCGCGATTGGGACAAAGCCGCCCAAATCTACGGCGACGACGTCGAAGCGATCTTCAACTTCCTGGAGAACCACACCACGCTGACCGGTTCCACCAGCGGCTGCAAGATCCCCAAGCTCACCGCCTACATGATCCGCCGGATTCGCACTGGTCGGCTTCAGGAACTCCGCTTCAAGCATTTCGTGCTCATGCGGCAACTCGGCGAAGGCGGCATGGGCGCGGTCTACCAAGTCCGCAACCTCAACGGCAACATCGTTCAAGCCCTGAAGATGATCCACCCGGAACATATCGCCAACGACCGCATCAAGGCGCGGTTCGTGCGCGAAGCCGAGACGATGGCCCGGCTGAACCATCCCGGCGTGCCTCGCTGGTATGAAGCGAACTTTGAAGGACCCGAACCGTATATCGCGCTCGAATTCGTCAACGGCCGCACATTGACGGAGCTGCTGCTCGACCGCATGGAACACCGCCAGCCGAACTGCCGCGAACCGCTCATGCCGTGGCGCGACGCCCTTCGGTTGATCGTGCAGGCGGCCGACGCCCTGGCCTACGCCCACAAGCAGGGGATCATCCACCGCGACGTCAAGCCGTCGAACATGATGGTGACCCTTGACGAGGAAGGCCGCGAAGAAATGAAGGTGCTCGACCTGGGCATCGCCAAACTGCGGCTTTCGGAAGGCGG
>JBOFFD010000582.1:0-4003 GCA_051648425.1 Planctomycetia bacterium | reverse complement strand
ACGCCTCCATGAACGAGCCGATCTTATCGCGGGCGATCACCTTCAGGAAGTGCGCGAAGCGCGAGGTCGCCATGAGGTACGGCAGCCGGGCCGAGATTTCGGCGTTGGCCGCCGCTTCCGGGCGGTCGTACTTCTTCGGTTTCTGGGTCGACTGGGCGCCGAAGAAGACGGCGTAGTCGGTGTTCTTGTAGTGAGCCAGCGGCAGGAAGCCGAGCTTGGAAAGTTCGGCCTCGCGGCGGTCGGTGATGCCGATTTCCGTCGGGCATTGCAGGTCGACGTCGCCGTCGTCGCTGGTGAAGGTGAACGCGGGCAGGTTTTCAACCTTGCCGCCGCCTTCGGTGCCGCGGATGGCGGTGCAGAAGCCCGACTTGGCGAACGATTCGGTGAGGCGGGCGCCCATGACGAACGAGGCGTTCATCCAGGTGTAGTTTTCGTTGGAGAGCGCCCGCACCTTGCCGTCGGGGCCGATCTCGGCTTCCTCGAAGTTAAACTGCTCCACCGGGCTGGTGAGCGAGCCGTACGGCAGCCGCGACAAAACGCGCGGCATCGTCAGCACCACGAAGCGCGAGTCTTCCGATTCGCGGTAACCCTTCCAGCCGGCGTAGTCGGGGGTCTCGAAGACTTTTTCGAGGTCGCGCGGCTTCGACAGGTCGGTCCACTGCTCCATGCCGAACATCGACGGCCGCGACGCCGCGATGAACGGACAGAAGGCGGCGGCCGCCACGTTCGAGATCTTCGACAGCATCTGAACGTCTTGCGGACTATTGTCGAATTCGTAGTCGCCGATCATCGCGCCGTACGGTTCGCCGCCGGGCGTGCCGAATTCGTTTTCATACAGCTTCTTGAACATCTGGCTTTGGTCGAATTCGACCGCCTTGTCCAGGTCTTTGAACAGATCCTTCTTCGAGACGTTCAAGACCTTGATCTTCAGCGACGCGCTCGTCTCGGAGTTGAAGACGAGGTAGTGCAGGCCCCGCCAGCTTCCCTCGAGCTTCTGAAACGCCTCGGCGTGCATGATGGCGGCGAGTTGCTTCGACATGACGGCGTCGATCGCCCTCATGCGTTCCTTGATCGTCTGCGTGACGTTCTTATCCCACGTCACCTGCCCTTGCAGGGCTTCGCCGACGAGCGTGCGCAGCAGGTCTTCGGTGCGGGAGCGATCGGTCTGCTTCGTGGCGCCGATCGCTTGTTCCAGAAGACTGATCGACTCGGTGGTGGAGGCGGCGGCCTGAGAAGCCGCGGCGGCCATTTCGGGTTCGGGGGTCATGTTACTTGCCCTCTCCATCGGCCGCGCCAACGCCGAGGTCGCCGCCCAGCTTCTTGATGTCTTCCGGGTTCTGAAGGATCTTTTCCAAGAGGCCTTCCAGGTCTTCCGAACGGTCGACCTTGGTGAGCAGGTCCTTCAGTTTGTCGCGGGTTTCCTGCAGCTTGCGCAGCGGCTCGACCTGTTCGACGACGCGGCCCGGCTCGAAGTCCTCCATCGATTGGAACTTCAGGCCGACCGACAGTTCGCTGCCGTCGCCGGCGAGAGTGTTTTCGGCCTTGAAGCTCAGACCGGGGGTCATCTTCGCCATGACGTCGTTGAAGTTGTCGCGGTCGATCTGAACGAACTTGCGGTCCTTGAGCGGCTTCAGCGGATCGGTCGGGTCGCCGGAGAAGTCGCCGAGCACGCCGACGACGAACGGCAGTTCCTTCTCAACGACCGCCCCTTCCGTTTCGACTTTATACGCGATGTGGACGCGGGGCTTGCGAACCCTGTCCAACTTGTCGTGTACGCTGGATCCCATGCGGAACGCCCTCGAAGGATTTGTGCGTCTTGGCCGACGGCGCTGGTTGCCGCCATGATGGCATGAATCACGAAGCCGGAAGAAGACGTTCGGAGATTCCGTCGTCTCCGCGATCCGACCCGTCGTTCAGAACCATTTACGTCTGCGGCTTTAGTTATAGTGAAACGCCGTCGCGATTTTGAAGAACTATTTCTTGTCGTCGTCGGGCCGAATGCCCACCAGCCGGAACATCTGCTTCCGGCTGCCGTCGTCGTCGACCAATTCCTGCAACAGTTCCGGCAGCGGCATCCGGCCCCAACGGACGGCCTGGTCGACGGCGTAGGAGACCGGCGAGTGCGGTTCCGTGCGGCGCATGTAGTCGGCGATCTGCTGCAACGCCCGCAGGGCGTCTTCGCGCGAGCGTAGCGCGCCACCGCCACCGCCGCCGGTCGCAGCCGGCGCGGCGAGGGCGGTGGAGACCGCGCCGTCGGTGGGGTCGGCGGGGACGTCGGCCGCCGGTTGCAGGCTGGCGAGCTTCGCGCGGCCGACCGTCTTCAGCGTGTCGGCGATCGAAGCCAACGTCGCGCGGATCGCCGAGTTGGGCGGGGCGTCCGGGCCGCATTTTTCGTCCAAGAGCGCGGTCAGACGGTCGAAGGCGGCGGACGCCGCGGACACGTCCTCCAACGTCGTTTGAAAGAACTCGGCCGACGTCGCCGACGCCGCCCGCGTGAACAGATCGTACGAGACCGCCCCGCGCTGAATGCGGGCCGCTTGTTTGTCCGGCTCCAACCGCGCGACGTCGGCCGCCTGGGTGTAGTGCCAGAAGGCGTACGGCCCCGGTTCGTTCCCCTGCGTGATGGGAATGGCGGCCAGCGGCCCGACCAACGTGCCGTCGCCGTCGACGCCGTTCAAACCGGACAGCGGGGCCACCTTCGTGGCGACGCCGTCTTCGTCGGGAACCGGATACAGGCCGTCCCAGTACCGCTCGACGAGACCGACCAGCAGCTCGAAGCCGTCGCGAACGCCGGCGAACCCTTCCAGCCGGGCCAGCGCTTCAACCAAGTAGGCCGCCGCCTCCAGGTCTTTGGCCTGTTTCAGCAGCACTTCGCGGCCGAGCTTCAACACCGCCCGCCAGTCGGGCCGTTCGGGCGGGCCGGCGCCATCGCCGTCGTCTTCCGACTGCAACTTCCGTTCGAGACCGCGGGCTTTGGTGCGGGCGTCCTTGAGGGCGTAGAACGGGGCGGACGACGACGAACTTTCGCGGGGGTCGTCGCCGACCGGCGCGGCCGCGTTCGCGATCGGTTCCAACAGCGACGCCAGATCAAGAACCGGACCGCTGGCCATACGTCCCCCTTCGCCGTCCCGCAGGCGCCGTTCCACGGCGTTTCCCTCGTGTGAAGCCGCGCGACGCAGGGAATGTACCGCGCCGCCGCCGGGACCGCCATCGGTTGGGAAGCGGTCGGCGGGATTTGCGAACTGCGAACGGTCGAGTATTCTGGACGGTGGGGACGGGCCGCGCCAAACCTCGTCGTCGTCCGAAGCGCCGTCCTCCCGACGAAAAGGAACCACCCATGACCGCCGCCGATTTAGACGCCGAGCTGCGGCGAAACGACGCCCATCCGTTGGACGACGCGGCGCTCGACGCGCCGAACGAGATCGCGCTGGTTGGGTATCTGGAGGAAGCACTGCCGGATGCGCTGATGGTGCGCATCGAAGACCGGCTGCGGGCTTCGGCGGAATGGCGGGCGGCGCTGGACAGGGTGCGCGACGCCGTCGACCTGGGAGAGCATTCGGTGGCGACCATCTGGCGCCGACACCGACTGACCTGCGCCACCCGCGAGCAGTTGGGGGCGTACTTGATGCAAGCGTCGACCCCCGCCGAGGAAGACTACCTGCGGTTCCACTTGGAAGTGGTGGCTTGCCGCTGGTGCCAGGCGAACCTGGCCGACCTCCGGGCGGGCCGACCCCCGGCCGACCACGACCCGACCCGCCCTCTCAGTGAAGAATCCGCCGACAAGGAACGCCGCCGTCGCCTGTTCCAATCGAGCGTCGGCTATCTGCCGCCAGGGAAGAAACGCTGAGGGTTGGTCGAAAACCGGTTCTCCTAGCGCAAGACGCCCCGAAGCCCATTGCGCCGGTCTTTCATAGCCCGCCGCGCGAGCAAGGGATTCCTGTTCCGATTGCTTCGAGTTCCATCGGCCGGCCGTTCAAAGTCGTGCGGTTTTCAGAATCCCTTG
>JBOFFD010000581.1:0-6722 GCA_051648425.1 Planctomycetia bacterium | reverse complement strand
GGTCCCCGAGATGCACCGCGTGAAGGTTCTGTCCAAGCCGCTGACCGTCGCCGACAACATCACCATGGAAGTTGGCACGTACCGCTACGTCACCTCCGGCGTGCCGCGCCCCGAGTTCCGCGGCTTCACCACGCTGTCGCCCGGTCAGATGCCCACCCTCGTCCGCTCGAACGTACGCTTCGTCGGCGATACGTTCTTCGGCAAGGTGTTCGGCATGAGCAACTACACGTTCAACACCACCGCCGTGGCGATTCACCGGCCGCGCGACATCGCCGTCGTCATGGACCTGTCGGTTTCGATGCGCTTCGGCAGCATGACCGGAACCACGACGGCGTCGGGCAACGACGGCGCGTTGGGCCGCGGCCTGAATAACGACCGCCGCGTGCCGAAGTTCGGCCACTACTCGGCCGCAAACGCCGACCCCAATACCGAACGCCAGTTCTACGGCACCAGCAACTACATTCGGCCCGACAGTTCGGAAGTCTACGGCCTTTCCAACCTCACCGCCGAATCAAGCAGCGGCGCCGGCGACGCCATCATCGACGACTTCGTCCGGGCGCCGACGGTCACCCCGCCGGGCGTCGAGCCGGGCGGAACGAAGACCTCCGCCTTCGGCGCCGGTTTGGCCGTTCCCGGCGACGGCAAGCCGAACAGCGGCGACGACTTCCTTCGCCGCGACCTGAACGGCGCCATCCAACCGTATGCCTCTTCGCTGTACGAAGTCCTTTTCAGTGTCGCCAACAGCACCGCCACGACGACGGCGGACAACCAACGGGCGACCCGCCGGACCGGCACCGGCTCCCACCCGAATTCGGACCTTTGGGAAGTTTCGGGTTACGATCTGCCGCTCGTCGGAGGCACGCCCAACGGCTTCAAAGGCTTCACGCAGGGTCCGGGGCACTGGGGCAAATCCTTCTGGGTCTGGCCGCCCGATCCCCGCCCCGCGAAAGACTGGCGCCGGCTGTATTTCACGTACCCCAGCGGCGTGAATCCCATCGACTACAACAACCGCCTCTACGAAGGCACCGGCCGCTGGCGCCAGGCGAACAGCACCGCGACCAACGCCTACGACGTCAACTACGACGCCATTCTCGCCTGGATCAAGGCCGACCCCTGTCCGTTCCCGAACTACCTGCGGTGCGGTCGGACGGTCTACTACACCGATCTGCAGGGCGTCAGCCTGGCGGGGATGCGATACTCCGACCGGCCGACCGACAACAACCGGCAGTTTTGGAAGGAATACATCGACTTCGTGATCTGCACCCGCGGTCTGGACGCCGGCGGCAACGACTGGGCGGGCGAGAAGCTGGGCAATCCCGCCGGCGGCAGCACCGCCCACATGGGGTCGGGCGCCGACTTCGACTTCGGCACGCAGGCCGGCGGCACCTTCATCCGGACGCTGCCGACCACCGGCAACAACGGCGGCCACCCGCCCACCTACATGGACTACCGCGACAACCCGAAGCGGCCCCAGGCCCACTTCTGGTTCGGCGGCTACACCATGATCGACTTCGTCCAGCGCCGTTTCGGCTTCCCCGGCAACTGCCACGAGGCCCAAAACTGGCAACTCAAGGTCGGCGTGCAGTCGGCCATCCGCAACATCGAGGAAAACTATCCCAACGACCAAGTGTCGCTGATCTACTTCTCCGGACCGACCAACTTCCAACAGCCGCAGACGCCGATGGGCACCGATTTCGACCGCTTGGTCGATTCGCTCTTCCATCCGCGCAGCACGCTTGATTCCAAAGCGACGATCTACGGCTACGGCAGCGAAAACTTCGCCAACGGCAACGTGCCGCGGGCGTTCGGCTCGACGTGCCCCAGCATGGGCATGCTGCTGGCGTTCAACCAGTGCAGCTCCAACACGTCGCTGTTGTCGCGGCAATCGCCCGAAGGAACCTTCGGCGGCAAGGGCCGTCGCGGCGCCCAGAAGACAGTCGTGCTGCTGACCGACGGCGCCCCGAACGGTCAGGCGTCGGGGGCGTTTCAGAACTTGGCGAGTTCCGACAGCTATTACGAAAACTTCACCGGCGGCGGCACTGCGATGGGGGCGCCCGAGGCGTTCAATGCGGCCGTCAACGTGACGTCGCAGCTCGTCGCCCTGGAATCGGCCGGCGGCTACTCCGCGTCCTCGCGGAAGGCCAAGGTTCACGGCGTCGCCTTCGGCGACTTGTTCGACGCCTCGCTCACGGGCGGTACGCTCACCACTCGCGCCCTCACGGCCCTCAACTTCCTGCAACAATTGGAAGTCGCCGGCAACACCGCCAAGGCGACCTTCCCGCCAAGCAAGATCATCACGGGCACGGTGGCGCAGCGGGTGGAACGCATCGAAGACGCCTTCGGCTCGATCATGCAGGACGGCATTCAGGTTACGTTGATCGAATAGCCGATCCCGCGCCCCCGGCCGCTAAGGGCGCCAACGTCCAAGGTTCGGGGCGGGTCCATCGATCGAAGAATCAACTTCGTCCGGTGAACTCGCCAATCTCGTTCTTTCCTCTGCTTCTCGTCGAAGTTTAAGGTAGAATCTCAAAAGATTCGCCGTCCGCTTTCGGTAGGAGTCCTGATTGTCGGCCGGCTTCCGATGAGTAGGAAGACGAAACCGGTCGTGCAAGCGTTCCCGCCCGCGGCGACCCTTACAGGAGAATCGTCCATGATCAGGTCGCATCTGCGACGACCGGCCGACCGAACTCGCCGAGAGCCGGCGGCGCCGTCCCGGCGCGGGGCGGCATTGGTCGAATTCGCCATCATCTTCCCGGTGATGATGATCCTCGTCCTCGGCATCTGGGAACTCGGCCGCTACATCCATGTGCGGCAGATTCTGGAAAACGCCACCCGCGAGGCCGGCCGTCTGGCCGCCACCGGTCAGCTTAACGACACGGTCGTCACCGTCGCGATGGTGAAGGCCACCGCCGCCGATTACGTCGGCCGGGCCATTCCCGAACGGCCCAACGTCAAAACCCAGGTCGACGCCACCGTCACCAACCTCAGCAGCAATAGCTGGGTCAATCCCGGCGACGCCAAGCAGCTCGACATGTTCGCCGTCACCGTCACGCTGCCCGTCGACGCGATCGACTGGGTCGCCATCAACCGGTTTCTGCCGGCCGGCGCCACCATGACCTCGCGAACCCTGTGGTGTTCGCTCAAAGACATCCCGTTGGAAGTCGACGTCAACCTTCCGTGAGGAACCGTCGGAACCTTTGCACCGTTTCGTTTTCATCGTTTGCGAAAGCGAGCCGAAGAATCATGCTGCTGACTCGACGCACCCGCCCCGGTGTTGGCTTCTTCCGAAGAACGGACCTCGCCGGTCGGCCGCGCCGCGGCGCCGCCCTCTTGGAAGTGGCCGTCACGCTGCCCATCTTCCTGATGGTGATGTACGGCATCATCGAATACGGCCGGTTCGTCTACACGAACCATGTGCTCAACAACGCCGCCCGCGTCGGCGCCCGCTACGCCGTCTGTCACGGCACCCGCGTGGTCATCGACAGCGTCGAATATTCCACCGGATCCGCGTGGATCATGGAAAACAGAGTGAAGCCGATGCTGTACGGCCAGATCATCAAGCCGGATCCGCAGAGCCGAATCTACGCCAGCAATGCCGCCGGCGCCTTCGTCGGACCCTATGAAAACGCCAACTTCGGCGAGTTCGTCACCTGTGAAATCCAGCAGGACTATCGTCCGATCGTTCCCAACTTCACCCTAATGCCTGCCTTGATTCCGCTGACCGTCAAAGCCACCATGCGCAGCGACGCCAACTAAGACCTACCGGCTTCCTACGACTTTTTCTAAAATATTGGAGCATGGGCCGTCCGCGATGTCGGTCCCGCTTCGTTTTTCTGTTTGTGACGCACCACTAAACAACCCCCCGTAACGGGTCTTCAAGGAAAACTCGCATGCAACTGCGAAGAAATTCTCGCAGCCGACGCGGCATGTACGCCGCCCTGCTCGGCATTCTGCTCATCCCCATGATGGCCCTGGTCGCCCTCAGCATCGACGTCGGCATCATGTTCAACGCCCGCACCGAAGCGCAAGACGTCGCCGACGCCTGCGCCCTCGTCGGCGCCCGTTCGATCAACACCACCGCCCGCGACACCGCCGTCGTCTCGAACGTCTCGAAGATGTTCGCCACTTCCGTCCCGGCCGACCACCGCATTAAGATCATCAACAAGCAACTGACGATGTCGAACAACGTGTCGATGAAAATCGGCACCTACCGCTACGTCACCTCCGGCGTGCCGACGCCGGAGTTCCGCGGCTTCACCACGTACTCCACCGGCCAAATGCCGACGCTCGTCCAGGCCACCGTCCGCTACAAGGGCGACACCTTCTTCGGCAAGGTCTTCAGCGCCTCGACCTACGACGTCTCCACGGCGGCGACGGCCATCCACCGCCCCCGCGACATCTCCATCGTTATGGACCTTTCCGGCTCGATGCGGTTCGGCAGCAACGTCGGGGCCTCGAACATCACCCCCAACGAAGACGTCATCTTTGGGCCGTTGACCTCCGATTCCCGCGTGCCGCAGTTCGGCCACTACACCACGACCGCCCCAAGTTCGTCGCGCCGCTTCCACGCCACGTCGGCCTACACCCGTAGCAACGGCGAAGTCTACGGCGTCGCGAACTTTACCTTTGAATCCGACAGCGGCGCCGCCATTATCGACGACTTCGTCCGGGCGCCGATCGTCACCCCGCCCGCCACTGAACCGACCGGCGCCACGACCTCCGCGTTCGGATCCGGTTTGGCCGTCCCTTCCAACGGCAAAGCCAACTCCGGCGACACCCCCCTGCGGCGCAACTTCAACGCGACTGGTCAAGACTACGCCTCGTCGTTGCACGAGATCCTTTACAACGTGACCAACAGTTCCGCGACTTCCACCCAGGAAATCAGTCGCGCCACCCGCCTAAGTGGTCACGAATCTGACAGCCGCGCCGCTCAATGGGAAAGCGCCGGCTACGAAATGCAGGCCGTCGGCGGCACGCCGGGCAGTTTCAAGGGCTTCACTGAAGGGCCGGGCCAATGGGGCAAGACCTTCTGGATTTGGCCGCCCGACCCGCGGAGTACTTTCGACTGGCGGCAGAAGTTCTTCACCTACCCCGGCGCCACGAATCCGATCGACTACAACACTCGTCTCTACAACTCCAACGGCACTTGGCGCGGCGCCAGTTCCTCGTCCTATGAAATCAACTACCAGGCGATCCTCGATTGGATTCGCCAAAGCCCCAACTCCTTCCCCAACTATCTCCGTTGCGACCGGATTGTGTACTACACGAACTTGTCCGGCGTCAGCATGTCGGGAATCACCTACGCGAGCCGGCCGACCAACAACGACCAGCGGTTCTGGAAGGACTACATTGACTTCGTCATCGCCGCCCGCGGCCATTCCACCGCTGGGAACGACTGGAACGACCCCCGCCCCAACGGCAACAACACCGACGGCGCCAGCACCGCCCACATGGGGTCGGGCGCCGACTTCCCGTTCGGATCGACGGCCGATGGTACGTTCATTCGTCCGCGGCCGACCTCGGGCAACAACGGCGGCCACCCCCCCACGTACATGGACTACCGCGACAACCCGATGCGCCCCCAAACCCACTTCTGGTTCGGTGGCTACACCATGCTCGATTTCGTTCAGCGCCGCTTCGGCTACCCCGGCAGCAGCCACGAAGCCCAGAACTGGCAGCTCAAGGTCGGCGTCCGCTCGGCCATCCGCAGCATTCAGGAAAACTATCCCAACGACAACGTCGCCTTGATGTTCTTCTCCAGCAACGGCAACTACCGTACCCCGCAGGTGACGATGGGCCAGGACTTCGACCGGCTGGTCGACGCTCTCTTCCACCCGAAGAACACCCTGGCCTCCAAGTCGACGATCTACGGCTACGGCAGCGAGAACTTCAACAACGGCAATGTGCCTCGCGCCTTGGGTTCGACCTGTCCGGCGATGGGTTTCCTTTTGGCCTTCAACCAGTTCAGCGCCAATCCGAACCTCGTCTCCGGGGTCTCCGGGCTGCCGGCGAATTCCGGCGGCCTCGGCCGGCGCGGCGCTCAGAAGACTTGCATCTTCTTGACCGACGGCGCCCCCAATTCCAGGGCCGCCGGCACCTTCTCCTCCGCCTCCAACGGTCAAAGCTACTACCACTCCTTCAGCGGCGCCGACAACTTGAACCTTGGTGAAGCCGCCGCGACCGACCCGGCCATCGCCCTCGTCACCCAGACCTGCGCTCTTGAATCCGCCGGCGGGTTCTCCGCTCCCTCGCGCAAGGCGAAGGTCCACGCCGTGGCCTTCGGCGACTTGTTTTCCACCTCGACCTCCATCGCCACGGCCGCCAAGACGTTCCTGCAGCGCGTCGAGGTGGCCGGCCTGACTTCGAAAACGTCCGAACTGCCCGCCTTCAAGATCATCACTGGAACGGCGACTCAGCGCATCGATCGGTTGGAGGAAGCCTTCACCAAGATCATGCAGGACGGCATCCAATGCACCTTGATCGAGTGACGCCGTACCCGTCCGCAAACTGAATTGAAATCGCGCCGACCCCCTCGTCCGGAGTAAGATCCAGACGGAGGGGTCGGCTTCTTACTACTGTCTTTTCTAGGAAGGTTTAGCGAAGCGATCGAACCGTACGACCATACCGTCGCCGACGGGGACGGCCGTCCTTTTAGCCGGGGTGGTCCGCCGCCCCGCGTCCGATCCTTGTCGAACGACCACTGCGGCCGGACGCGGGGCGGC
>JBOFFD010000580.1:0-4737 GCA_051648425.1 Planctomycetia bacterium | reverse complement strand
GCAGCCGCGACTCGATCGGCTTCCCCGCCGCCGACCGCCGGTCCGCCGGTTCGATGCCGTGGTCCACCGAGTTCCGCAGCAGGTGCAACAGCGGCTCGGCCATCGATTCCAAAACCGTCTTGTCGAGTTCGACCCCCCGGCCTTCCAGCACGAAGTCGACTTTCTTCCGCTGCGCGTCGGCCACCACGCGCACCGCCCGTTCCAGGCGGTCGGCGAGCGTGCCCATCGGCACCATGCGGACCTTGCGAAGCCGATCCTGCAGTTCGTGCGTCAGCCGGCCTTCGCGGGTGAGCAGGGTGTCGAAGTCGCCCGACAGATTGACCAGTTCCTGGCCGACCGACGCGATGTCGGCGGTGGTCTCGGCCAACTGACGGGTCAGCAGGTGGAAGTCGGTGTAGCGGTCGAACTCAAGGTCGTCGAAGCCGGAGGCGTCGAAGAAGGTCGAACCGGTTTCGACGGGCGGGGGCGGCGGCTCGGACGGAAGGTGTCGACCGCCGCCGTTGACGCCGGCCGCGGGCGGCGCCCCGCCGGGGAACGAACGGTTCGACCCCGCCAGCGCGTAGACCTCGTAGCGGCTTTCAATTTGGCCTGCCGCCGAGCGGATGCGTTCGATGCTGCGTTGCAGATCCGCGACCGCTTCGCCGAGGCCTTGCATCCGCTGCTCGAAGGTGGTGCGGTTGATGACGAGTTCGCCGACCAGCTTCACCAAAGCGTCGAGCTGTTGAATCGGTACGCGCACCGCCGGCCCGGCCGCCAAATCGCCCGCTCGTCGGTCGCCGCCGCGCCGCATCGGCAGCGGCGTCGTCGCTTCCTCGGCCGGTTCCGCGACGGGAGTCGCATCGGCGGTCGGAACGTCGGCGGTCGGAGCCGATTCCACCGTCTCGACCGCTGCGACCTCGGCCGGTTCATCGATCGGCGCGGCGACCGATTCGTCCGTTTCGACCGTCGCCGATTCCGTAGTCTCGACGAGTTCCGCAGCGGCGGCTTCGACGGCCACCGTTTCGACGCCGGCCTCGACGGCCGTCACTTCGTTCAGCGCTCCGCCGACCCGTTCGTACAGCGCGGCGAACCGCTCCTGCATGACCGCCGCGTCATACCTTCCGCCGGTGATCTCCACCAGCGCGTCGGTTCCGTCCAACACCACGCGGTGTTGAGCCGTGCTGAGCGGTCGGACGGCGTCATACAAGACGTCGAGCAAGTCTTCCAAGCGATGCGCCAATCCGGTGACGCCGCGAAGACCGACGGCGCCCGCCGCCCCCTTCAGCGTGTGCATCGCCCGGCGGACTTCCTGCAGCGCGTCGCGGCGGTGCGGTTCGGCGTCGAGAGCGCGCAGGCCGTCGTACAGGCGGCGATAAAGATCCTCGGCCTCTTCGGCGAACACCTCCCGCAGTTCCGGGTCGATCTTCGACGGGTCGTCCAACACCGGGGCGCCAGCCTCGCTCGGAGCGCCGTCGGTCTGCGAGGACTCGGTCCCAGCCCCATCGTCGCCGCCGTCGGTCGCGTCGCCGACGGCGGTCGATTCCCACGACTCATACCGACCGTGCAGATCCTCCAGGAGCGGTCCGAGAATGTCGGGCGGAACCTCGTCGGTCGGCAGGGCGGCCAAGAGTTCGGTCGAGTCGGCCAGCAGTTCGAGCGACGCCGCCGGCGCCGGGCGGCCCGTTTCACCCAGCGTGAACAGCACCAGTTCCATCCGTTGCGACAACAGGACGAGCGCCTCGAAGCCGACGTCGTCGCCGACGGCCGCCAGCGCCCGCACCGCTTCCAACAGCGACGGCAGAGTTTCCAGGTCGGCGGGGTTCTCCCGCAATCGGCCCAGGTCGCGGCGCAGCACGCCGACCGCCTCGACGGCGGCGGCCTGAAACGCGGCCAGTCGTTCCGGCGGCGTGTCGGCGGCGGGCTTCAAACCGACGGTCGCCCCGCCGTCGGCGTCGTCCACTTCCGGCGCGGCCCCGTCGGAGAAGAAGTCGGCGCCGAAGGTCGGTGCGGCGTCCATCAATGTCGGTTCGTCGTCGTCTTGCTCGTAGGCCTCCGGCCGAAGGCTTGACGGCGTCGGCAGGGCGCCGGCTTGCAGCAAACGGCGGACTTCCTCGACCGCGTCGGCGTCGCCGGCGGGGTCCAGCCCGCGGTATCGGCGGTCGACGGCGACGCTTTCGACGATCAGGGCGTCGGCGTCGGCCGATTCGTCGAGCAGACCGACGAGATGGTTTTCGATGGTGTTGCAGAAGGTTTCGAGGCAGGCGACGGCGGGGGCGTCGAGCGGCCGGGCGCCGGCGGCGAGTTCATCCAGCAGCGATTCCTGCAGGCTGCCGAGCCAGGCGAGGGGGAAGAGGCCGACCATCGCCGCCGCGCCGCGAATGGTGTGGGCCAGCCGGTACGCCGGCTCCAAGGCCGCGGCCGGTTGGGCGGCGTCGACGGCGGCGGCCAGCGCTTCGCGCATGGCCGGCAGATAGCCACCGATTTCCTCGATCAGACCGACCAGCACTTCGCGGTCGACGGCGCGCGTCATTCGGCGTGAACTCCTTGGTCCCGACGTCCCATCGGCCGCGGTCCGCCCGTTGCCAGGCGTTTCGCGGCGGGCGTAGTGAAGCCGACGTCAGAAACCGGCGAGGCCGCCAGTGAGGTTCTGCCGACCGAACACCGCGCCGCGCATCGGCGTCGGATCGTTTACCGAGCCGGGCAGACGGAACGTGCTGACCGACGACCGCAGTTCGTCGGCCATCTGCGCCAGTTCCGTCACCGACGCCGACGTGTTCCGCATCCCGGAGACCGTCTTCTTGGTGACGTCGGCGATCTGGTTCATCGTCTGCGTCAACTGCTCGGCGCCGACCGCCTGCGTGGTGATCGACTGCGTCACGCTGCGGATCAGTTCCGCCAACTGGTCGGAAACCGCTTCGATCTCGTTGAGGGCCGAGCCGGCCTGGGCGGCCAGCCGCGATCCGTCGACCACTTCCCGCGTGCTTTCCTCCATCGCGCCGACCGCTTCCGCCGTTTCCCCCTGAATCGTCTTGATAAGCAGGGAAATCTGCTTCGTCGCGTTGTTCGACCGCTCCGCCAGTCGCTCGACTTCCTCGGCGACCACCGCGAAGCCCGCGCCCGCTTCGCCGGCCATCGCCGCCTGGATCGAGGCGTTCAAGGCCAAGATGCTGGTGCGGTCGGCGATGTCGCCGATCACCTGCGTGATTTCGCCGATTTCCTGGGTGCTTTCGCCCAGCCGCTTGATGCGCTTGGCCGTTTCCTGCACCCGCGCCCGAATCCGGTCCATACCGCCGACCGTCTCGCGCACCGCCTCGGTGCCGCGCTTCGCGCTGGCGCGGGCTTTTTCCGCCACCTGGGCCGATTCGGTCGTGTTTTGAGCGACTCGCTGCATCGATCGGCTCATGCCGGTGATCGCCGTCGTCGTTTCCAGAATCTGTTCGGACTGCGTTTCGCTTCCCTTGGACAACGACTGCGTCGCGTTCTGAATCTGTTCCGCCGAGCTCGACACGAGGTTGGTCGCGTTCTGCACGTTGCTGACCAGCTCGCGCAACTGGGCGATCATGAAGTTGAAGGCGTCGGCGATCGAACCGGTGAAGTCGTTCGTCACCTCGGCTTCGACCGTCAGGTCGCCCGACGCCACGTCCGACACTTCCTCCAAGAGCCGCTTGATCGAGTCTTGAATCGCTTCGCGTTCCGACTGCGATTGAATGAGGTGCAGCGTACTGTCCAGCATGGCGTTCAGCGATTCGGCCAACTCGCCCAACTCGTCTTGATTGGCGACCGCCACGCGGGCGTTGAAGTTGCCGCGGCCAAGCTCGCTCAGCGTCGCGGTGATCGCGCTGGTCTGGTCGGTGATGCTGCGGGTGATGGTGGTGAGCAGAATGATCAGCACAAGGATGGTGAAGAGGGCGATCAAGGCCGTGAGCGCGTTGGGGGCGAAGAAAGACTGGAGCGCCTGCGTCCGCAGGCCGACCGAGTCGATGGTGGAGACGACGGCCCAACGGACGCCGTCGGGGGCGGCTTTGTTGGCCGGCACGACGGCGACCGGAGCATGGCCCGAAACGACCGAACGGCCGGTGAAATCCTTGTCGGCCTCGGCGCCCAGCTTCCCACCCACCGCGGCCGTCACCACCTTCGACTGCAATTCCGCCTTGGGGTTGGCGACCACCGCCGGGCCGAACTTCTCCGTCAAGCGCGGCGTTGCGGCCCGCGGCCGGGCGTCGCCGCCGATCAGCAGGAACTCGCCCCCTTCGCCGAGGTTGACCGACGGACCGACTTCCTTCGCCAACAGCGACGCCGGCACGACGGCCACCACCACGCCCTTGCGGTCGCCGACCATGAACGGCGCCGCGAACGCCGCGACCGGGTCGGCCTCGCCTTCGGTCGGCGCGAAGTCGGCGAACGCCACCAACGGCTCGCCTTGCCGGGCCGCCTCGGCGACCGCCTCGTCCAATCGCTCGACCGCGAATGCCGCCGCCACCGCCCGCCCCGCCGCGGAACCAGCCGTCGCTTCGGCGGTGACGTCCGATCCCACGGGCATCGTCCCCGTCGCCGACGCCACCACCTTGCCGTCGTCGTCGACGACCAGAGCGTCGGCCAATTGAAAGAACTTCGCGAAGCGGTAGAAGCCGGCGGGCGCCGACTTTCTGGCCGCCCCGATCGGCCGCGCCGCCGCTTCGTCGGCCAGTTCGCCCATCCGATCGGTCAGCGAGGCGAACCATTGCTGAAGGCCGGCCGCCTTCGCCGCCGTCAGCCCCT
>JBOFFD010000579.1:0-6008 GCA_051648425.1 Planctomycetia bacterium | reverse complement strand
CACGGCGGTTTCGTCGCTTCGCGGGGGGGGGGGTTCGGAGCGGTCGCGGCGGGGCGGTTTCGGCCGCTCTTTTTTCAGCGCCGGCAGGTGACGGATTTCCGTGGCCGCCCCCGCTACCCATGCTGCGAAACACGCGCTGGACGCCGTGCATTCCGCCGGTACGACCGGCAGCGTCGACCTAATCGAAACAGTTGGGCATCCAAATTAGGAATTCGACGAGGTGAAAAAAAACATCTTGGAGTCTTACGTGACGTAGGATCGATATGTCGATGTTCTTGATTCCATAAGCGCGGCTGTTTCGGCGATCTTCAACGCAACGGCCGTGGGTACGATCGTACCCGGTTCTTCATGAAGTCGGCACTCTTATGACGAGGCTCGAACCAATGCGGTGGATCTCTAAAAACGGTTCCAAGAACGGCGTCCGTCCGAACGGAAACGCCGACGCGAAGAAACCCTCGGCGGCCGGCGGTTTCCGCGGCCAAGTGCAGGCGCTGGAAGACCGCTGCGTCCCCGCCACCGCTTTCGCGCTCAGCAACAACCAACTCGTCGCGTTCGACACCGCCAACCCCACCGCCGCCGCGGCGCCGCTGGCGATCACCGGCCTGGCGGCCGGCGACAACCTGGTCGGCATCGATTTCCGCCCTCAGAACGGCCACCTCTACGGCCTCGGCTACGATGGAACCGACGGGTCCATCCAGCTTTACAACATCAGCGTCAAGACCGGCGTCGCCGCCGCCGTCGGCTCCGAGATCGTCCCCGGCGTGAACGGCTTCGTCGACCCGATCGGCATGGCCGCCGTCCGCGTCGGCGTCGACGCCGCCACGCAGTTCGGCGTCGACTTCAATCCGGCCGTCGACCGCCTGCGCATCGTCACCAACAACGGCCAGAACTTCCGCATGAACCCCAACACCGGGGGGATCCTCGACGGCGACGGCGTGGCCGGCGGCATCAACATGGACGGCGCCATCAACGGCGCCACGACCACCGTCGACGCCGCCGCCTACACCAACAACACGCCGAACAACGGCAACATCACCACGCTGTACACGCTCGACGCCGTGTCGAACGGGTTGTTCGTTCAGAACGGCGTGGGCGGCCCGAACTCCGGCACCCAGACGATGGTTCAGACGATCACTCTGGGCGTGGGCGGGCCGACGCTCGATTTCACCGCCGTCAACGGTTTCGACATCCCCGTCGGCGTGAACGCCCCCGGCAACAACATGGCCGCGACCGGAACCATCTTCGCGGCTTTGAACGTCGGCGGCGCCAACGGCCTGTACAGCATCGATTTGGCGACCGGCGCGGCGACGTTGGTCGGAGCCTTGGGCGCGAACCCGATTCAAGGGTTGACGTTGCAGGAAGAGGCGGTCGCCGGCGGCGTCGCCGCCGTTTCGCTTTCCGAAGACGGCACCCAACTGCTCCGCTTCAACACCGCCACCCCCGGAACCGTGACCGCCCAGGCCATTCCCGCGCCCGGCATGATCGGCGGCGTCGCCGTCGGCGAGGAACTCGTCGGCATCGACTACCGGCCGGCCACCGGCCAACTGTACGCCCTCGCTGTCAATTCCGGCGCCGACGCCGGCACCCTGTACCTCGTCGACCCGCAGACCGGCATGTTGACCGCCGTCGGCGCCGTCGGCGGCATCGCCTTCGACGACACGATGGGCGCCGACATCCCGCTCGACCCCGCCGCCACCGGCTACGGCCTCGACTTCAACCCCACCGTCGACCGCCTGCGCGTCGTCTCCGGTTCGGGCCTCAACTTCCGCATCAATCCGAACAACGGCGCCCCGGTCGACACCGACGCGAACGGCGCCAACGGCATCAACCCCGACGCGGCGATCTCCGGCCTGCCGATGGGGTCGATCGGCGTCACCGCGACGGCCTACACCAACAGCTTCGGCACCGGCGGCAGCCCCGCCACCCCGGCGGGAACCACCACCCAGTTCACCCTCGACGCCGACTCCGACAGCCTGTTCATTCAGGGCGCCGTCGCCCCGCCCGGCCCCAACGGCGGCGTGCAGAGCAACCGCCTGCCGATCACCTTGAACGGCGCTCCGCTGAACTTCACCGCCATCAGCGGCTTCGACATCGTCTCCAACGTCCGCGGCACGATGTCGAACACCCCAATCCCGGCCGGCGGCGGCTCGGCGCTGGCCGTCCTCACCGTCGGCGGCGCGACCGGCGTCTACCGCATCGACCTGTCCACCGGCGCCGCCACCGCCTTGGGCGTCGTCGGCACCGGTTCCACCGGCTTGGCCGGCCTAGCGCTCGCCAACGTACCCACCGGCACCGTCAACTTCGCCGCCGCCACCGCCACCGTGACCGAAAACGGCGCCAGCATCATGGTGACCCTCAATCGCACCGGCGGCACCTTCGGGGCCGCTTCGGTCGACGTCTCCCTCGCGATGGGCGGCACCGCCACCGTGGGAACCGACTTCACCTTCCCCAACCCGACCACGGTCATGTTCGCCGACGGTTCCGCCACCGCCACCTTCACCGTGCCCATCACCAACGACGGCATGTTCGAGGGCGACGAAACCATCATCCTTTCGTTGGGCAACGCGACCAACGGCCTTGTCGTCGGCGCGACGAACACCACCACCATCACCATCGACGAAGACGACCTGGCTCCGGTCGTGCAGTTCGGGGCCGCGGTCTATTCCGCCGTGGAAGGCGGAATGATCACGCTGACCATCGCGCGGCAGAACACCGGCACCGCCTTCGCGGTCGACGTGGTGGTCGGCGGCGGCTCGGCCCGCTCGGGCGCCGACTTCACCGGCGCGGCGACGACCGTGAACTTCGCCGTCAACGAACTGTTCAAGACGATCGACGTGCCGTTCGTCGACGACGCCCTCTTTGAAGGATTGGAAGCGGTGACGGTGTCGCTGGCCAACCCGACGGCCGGCGCGACGATCGGCGCCCTGGGTACGGCCCGCATTGAAATCACCGACAACGACGCCGCCCCCGCCGGGGGCCAGGTCGCCGTCGGTCTGCGGAACGGGGCGCTGGTCTTCTTCAGCACCGACAACCCGCAGGCGGCCGGTACGCCGCTCGCGGTGACGGGCGTCGCCGCCGGCCAGAAGCTGGTCGGCATCGACTTCCGGCCGCAGAACGGCCAACTGTACGGCCTCGGCTACGACGCCGCCGCCGGTACGGTGCAACTGTACTTGATCGCCCTGCGCAGCGGAACCGCCACGCCGATCGGCATGTCCGGGCAGTTCGTCGGCGCCGACGGCATGACCCCGGTCCGCGTCGGCGTCGACGCCGGCACCACCTTCGGCCTCGACTTCAACCCGGCCGTCGACCGTCTCCGCGTCGTCAACAGCGCGGGCCAAGACTTCCGCATGGACCCGAACACCGGCGCCTTCGCCGACGGCAACCTCGGCATGACGACCCCCGTCGGCGGCCTGAACATGGACGGCGCCATCAACGGCCCGACCACTAGCGTCGACGGCGCCGCCTACACCAACAACATCGCCAACAACGGCGCCCTCACCACCCTTTACACGCTCGACGCCGCCACCAACAGCCTGTACATCCAGACTCCGCCCAATTCCGGCACGCAGACGGCGGCCGTCGCCGTCACGCTGGGCGGCGCCCCGCTCGACTTCACCAACGTCGGCGGCTTCGACATCGGCACGGGCGTCAACGTGGCGGTGAACAACGCCGCCGCCCAGGGAAGCGCCTTCGCGGTGCTGACCGTCGGCGGCGCGACTTCGCTGTACAGCATCGACCTGGCGACCGGCGCGGCGACGCGGGTCGGCGCCATGGGCGACGGTTTGGCGTCGGTCGACGGCTTCGCGGTCCACAACGAAGCGGTCGCCGGCGGCGCGCCGGTGGTCGCCCTCAACAGCCTCGGCACGCAACTGCTGCGATTCAACTCGGCGACCCCGGGCGCCGTCACCACCGTCAACCTACCGGCCGCCGGCATGATGGGCGGCGTAGCGATGGGCGAGGTGCTGGTCGGCATCGACTTCCGGCCGGCCACCGGCCAACTGGTCGGCCTCGCCGTCAATGAAGCCGCCGACACCGCCACTCTCTACCGCATCGACCCGCAAACCGGCACGCTGACGGCCATCGGCGCCGTCGGTTCCATCGCCTTCGCCGGCGTCGACCTGCCGCCCGCCGCCGTCGGCTACGGCGTCGACTTCAATCCGGCCGTCGACCTGTTCCGCGTCGTCACCGGTTCGGGCCTCAACTTCCGCGTCAACCCGAACACCGGACTGCCGGCCTCCGCCACCCCCGACGCCATGATCTCCGGCCTGCCGATGGGGTCGGCCGGCGTCTCGGCCACCGCCTACACCGGCAGCTTCGCCGGCACGACGGCCACCACGCAGTACACCCTCGACGCCGACTCGAACAGCCTGTTCATTCAAGGCGCCGTCGCTCCGCCCGGACCCAACGGCGGCGTGCAGAGCGGCCAACGGCCGATCACCTTGAACGGCACGCCGCTCGACTTCACGGCGGTGAGCGGCTTCGATATCGGACCAGGCGTGACCTCGCCGTCGGCCAACGCGGCGGCGGCGGGCCGCGGCTTCGCCGTCCTTACCGTCGGCGGCGTCGCCAGCCTGTACAGCATCGACTTGGCAACCGGCGCCGCCACGCTGCTGGGTGCCGTCGGCCCGGCCGGCACCCTTGTTGGCGGCTTGGCGATCGGCCAGGCGCCCGCCGGCGTCGTCTCGATCCCCGTCGACGCCATCACCGTCAGCGAAAGCGCGGGCGTCGTCAACGGCATCTTGACGCGCACCGGCGGCAGCAGCGGCACGATCGTCGTCACGCTGTTCGCCACGCCCGGCGGCACCGCGACGGTGGGCGACGACTTCACCGTCCCGACCACCACGGTCACGTTCCTGGACGGCCAGACGACCGCGACGTTTACCATCCTCATCACCAACGACACGGCGTTCGAGTCGACCGAAAGCGTCGTCGGCGCGGTGACGACCACCGGCGGCGGTTCCGCGATCGGCCGGTTCTCGCAAGCGACGGTGACGATCACCGACGACGATCCGCCGCCGGCCGCCATGGCGCCGACGCTGACCACGCCGGCCGCCGCCGGCAACGAGGAAACCGTCATCCCGCTGGCGATCTCGGCGTCGCTCAACACGGCCCCGGGCGTCGAAACGCTGTCGATCCGCATTTCCGGACTGCCCGCTGGCGCGACGCTGTCGGCCGGCGTGGTGCAGCCCGACGGCTCGGTGCTGCTGACCCCGGCGCAACTGGCCGGGCTGACGTTGACCCCGCCGGCGAACTTCGCCGGCACGATCTCGCTGACGGTGGTCGTCACCGCCACGCAGACCGTCGGCGGCGCCACCGCCTCGACCACGTCCACGCTGGCGGTGACCGTGGCGAACGTCAACGACGCGCCGCGGGCCGCCGTCTCCAGCAGCACGCTGCGGTTCTCCGGCCGCACGGCGACCATCACCGTCAGCCGGTTGGCGTCGCTCTTCCGCTTCACCGAAGTCGATGCGTCGTCGCGGTCGGGCGTCGCGATTACGCGGTCGCGGGGCGACGGCGTCTGGCAGTTCCGCAATCCGGGTTCCAGCGTCTTCCGCACGCTGCCGCGGGTGAGTTCGACCCGGGTCTTCCTGCTGGCGGCCGGCGGTCGGCTGCGGTTCGTGCCGAACGACCAGAGCGCCGACAACCCGTTCCGCGGCGCGGCGATCTCGTTCCGGTCGTGGGACCAAACCCTCGGCCGCGGCGGCCGCTCGTTCTCGCTGCGAAGTTCGCAACTCGGCGGCACGGGCGCCTTCGGCACCCGCCAATCGACCCTCAAACTGGCCCCAGGCTCCGGCCCGACCCGCACGGCGATCTCCGCCGCCGCCGTCGACGCCTTCTTCCGCGACCTGGACGACCGCGACTGACGTCGGCCCGTCAGTGAAGACGTCGTTCCCGACAACGTAGGGTGGACCTCCCGGTCCGCCCGAATTCCTATGACCTCGTCCGTTGGGGAAAGAAGAGCAAATGTAGGGCGCGGCCGCTGGCCCGCCACAGGGGTGCCGTTGGGT
>JBOFFD010000578.1:0-2874 GCA_051648425.1 Planctomycetia bacterium | reverse complement strand
GGCGTGCGGGCCGAGGCGACGACCGACCCCACCTTGGCGGCGCGGGGCGTCGTCGCCGCGATGACGGCGGCCGGCTTGGCCGACGCCGGTCCGTTCGCCGGCCCCTTCGTGGGCGCGGTCGCCAGCACGGTCGGCGCGGCGCGGTCGGCCGGCTTGCCGTGCGGGTAGGTCGATTCACTCGACGCCAACGGCGCCAGTCCGTCGGCCCCGGTGAATCGGCCGCTGGTCAGCCATTCGATCCACCGGCTTTCCAGATGTTCGACGCTCGGCACCGCGTAGTGCCGTTGCAGCGCGACGTCCCAGCCGAGTGTGTCGCCGTCCCAGACGAAGTCGAGGAAGGCGGCCCGCCCGCGCTGCGCCACCAAGTAGTTGGCGACCGAAAAGCCCTGCGCGTACAGCGCCATGACGTCTTTGGGGTACTCGGTGAGAACGAACAACCGCCGCAGCGGAATCATGCGGCCGCTGTTGATGATCTCGCGAACGAGGTAGTCGTGGCGCGACACCTCCTGCGAGTCTTCCGACAGCACCGACCCGCCTTCGTCGGCCCAGCGCGGCAGGGGCCGACCGAACTTGGCGGCGAAGATGGTGTGCGTGATCTCGTGCGGCAGCACGCTGTGAAGGATCCGCTCAAGAGGCCCCTCGACGGTCATCTGCTGGCTGCGCACTTGGCGGCTTTGCGTTTCAAAGTCGAACGCGGTCGCGCCGCCGGCGCCGCCGAAGGTGATTTTCACCTGCACCGGGCACGGCTCGGGCCAGCGGGGCAGTTCCGTCCCCAGCCACTCCATCGCCTTCTGTTTGCGGAACTTCTCGGCGTACTGACAAACCTGCTGCGCGACTTCCAGCCGTTGGGCGGTGACGATGAAGTTTTCCGAGCGGGCCGAGGCGGCGTGGGCCGGCGCGGCGGCCAGCGTCAACCCGACGAGCGCCGCCGTAAGACCCCAACGGTTCATGCGTCCGCTGGTGGTGGAAGGGCGGCCCGCAGTTCGTTCGGCAGTGGAAATCAACGGACGCTTCATCGCGATGCCATCTCCCCGAGCAGGCCGCCCATCAAAGTCGATGAGACTTCAGGTGCGTGGAGCAAGTTCGATACCGAACCAGGCGTCCCTGCCGGGAATTCGACCGATCGTCTTACCGTGATTGATCTTGTGATTGATGGAACCAAGAGGGCCGGGGCACGGCTCGGCCGGTTCGTTGGAAGACTTACCCCGACGGTGGAACAACTGCCAATCGGCCGAGCGGTTCTGCTGGCCGGTGACGGCGGTCAACGCGGACCGAACCACCAGCGCCACCGGCCGGCGCGGCGATCGTCCGGGAACGGTTCCATCGGCTGCATCGGCTGCAGACGGGCGGGCGGCGGAGTCTTAAGGAAGGGGGTCTCCACGACGGTTCGGCCGTCCGGCTCGACGCGGCGGTTCCAACCCATCACCACGGTCGGGCCGGCGGTGGGCCTAGACCGTTGCGGAACGGGCGGGGCCGGCAGGAACGCCGAGGTCGGCGTCAGCAGCGGGTCGTTGTGCGGCGTACCGACGGCCGATGGAATCGGCCGCGGGGCGGCGGCCAGGCTCGGTTCCAGTTGCACGCCGGGACTGCGCCCCGGCATCGACCGTCGCGCCAGTTCCAAGGCCGGTATGCGTCGGCGGATTTCATAGCTGACCACCGCGGGGGCTTCGTCGTCGACCAGCAATTCCTGCGACACTTCGGCCGGGGGCGCAAGTGATAGCGGCGCGGGTTGGACCGTCCGCGCCACCGTCGACTCGACGACGGTCGGCGCGGCAATGACGGGTTCGACCGACGGCGTCGGCAGTGAAGCCGCGGGCTGGGAGGGACCCGCGGGCACGAGTTCTCTCGGCGGCGCTCCGTGGACGGTCGGGCGCGACCGAGAAAGGACGGCGTCAGGCGCTCGCGGCACCGAGAAGGAAACGGCGTCGCCCCCCAACAGCGCCACCACGGCGGTCGACGGCGCTTCGGGATAGGCCGGCTCGAACGCCGCGGCGCGGCGCGGGGCCGCTGGTTCCGCCGTCCGCGCGATCACCGCCGGCGGCGGTGGAAGGATGTTGATCGACGCCGGCGGACCGCTGGGCGCCGATGGTCGACTTGCCGTTCCTTGGGTCTGCGGACCAGCCAGCCGAACCCCGGTGGAGCCGATCCATTGCGGCATCGGGGGCGTCACGGCGATGAGGTTCACCACCCTTGTGACGCCGTCGGTCCGCTCGGCCACCCGGCCGGCCCGCACCCGCAGGTCGTCGCCCGACACCGTCCCCGAAAGCCGAACTTCACTCCGTACGACTTCGACCAGCACGGCGCAGCGGGCCAGCGCCGGGTCGGCCGACAAGAGCGACCGGCAGCGCGTGGCGATGAGGCTGTCGCTGGGGGCGGTGCGGCGCAGCTTCATTCGGTCGAGCAGCGAGGCACCGGCGGGCGGGGGCGGGGCGACCGGCGGCACTTCGGCGCCGCGGCGCGGGCTTGGCGCGACCGGGTCGATCGGCGTCTCGCCGAACAACCGGCCGAACAGCGAGGCCTTCCGCGATGCGGTGCGGAAGACGTCGACCGCGCCGTCGTGGTCAACGGCGACGGCCAGCCCGGCGGCCGGCGGCGGCGCCGCCGAAAGGAAAACCGATCCCGTGCCGGGTTCGGCGGAATCGCCAACCCCCAAGACGCCGGCGGCTCGAGCCGGCCCGCCCATACTTAAGAGCGTCCCGCCCGCCAACGCCGCCCCGAGCATGCAACGAACGATTTTCACACGCGCCATCGCAGACCTTTCCGTCGGGAAAACATCGTCCGATCGGGGTCGAAGACCAAGTCGACGTTTCACCGAAGCATACTCCCGGCGAGCGTCGAACCTGAAGGCTTGACGGCCTGAAACTCAGTGAATTC
>JBOFFD010000577.1:0-4605 GCA_051648425.1 Planctomycetia bacterium | reverse complement strand
GCACCAAGGAGTTGACGACGATGCCTCACGGACGGACGTTTGATGCCATCACCCAGACGATCGGCCACACGCCGCTGGTGCGGGTCCGCCGTCTCGTGCCCGACGACCACGCCGCCGTCTTCGCCAAGTGCGAGTTTTTCAATCCGCTCTCGAGCGTGAAGGACCGCATCGGTTTGGCGATGATCGAGGCCGCCGAGCGCGAAGGCAAGATCGACCCGCGCACCCACATCATCGAACCGACCAGCGGCAACACGGGGATCGCGCTGGCGTTCGTCTGCGCCGCCAAGGGCTACCGGCTGACCCTGACCATGCCGGAGTCGATGTCGATCGAACGGCGGGCGATGCTGCGGGTGCTGGGAGCTGAACTGGTGCTGACGCCGCGCACCGAAGGGATGCGCGGGGCGATCGCGAAGGCGCAGGAACTGGCGGCCGCCGAGCCGAACGCCTGGATTCCGCAGCAGTTCGAGAACCCGGCGAACCCGGCCGTCCACGAAGCGACCACCGGCCCGGAAATCTGGCAGGACAGCGGCGAAAAGATCGACTGCATCGTCGCGGGGGTCGGCACCGGCGGCACCATCACCGGCGTCACCCGCTACATCCGTCGATTCAACCCCGACTTCAAGGCGATCGCCGTCGAGCCGGCCGACTCGCCGGTCATTTCCGGCGGCAGCCCCGGAATGCACAAGATCCAAGGGATCGGCGCCGGCTTCGTGCCGCGCAACCTCGACCGCTCGTTGGTGGACGAGGTTGTCACCGTCACCAACGACGAAGCGTTCGACTGGGCCCGCAAGCTGGCCAAACAGGAAGGCATTCTGGGAGGCATCAGCAGCGGCGCCAACATGTGCGTGGCCGCCAAAGTGGCCGCCCGCCCCGAAATGAAGGGCAAGCGGATCGTCACCATCATGTGCAGTTTCGGCGAACGCTACCTGTCGACGCCCCTCTTCGAGGGCTTGACCGGCTGACGAAAAAAACCCGATTCTATACAAGAACATTGGTCTCGTCCGCTTGCATTGCGGAGAGATCGGTTGCTACAATAATAGACGATCGGTTCATGTCTTTCCGTCGATCCTGAGAATCTCGTCATGGCGGGCCTATCGGGCGTCGAGCGAAAAACGGTTGCGATCTCCAAGGTGGCTCTTGGCGTCAGGGCTTTTCACGACGTACAGTTGAAACAACCGCGGAGAAGCCCACCCTGTCCGTGGTCTTCTTTGAGAGAATGGCGTCCATTGTTCTCAAGATGGAATGAATGGCAGGGATGACGGCTATGCCCCTGAATTTAGCCGAGAACGTCGAACTGATCCCGGGCTACAAGCTCGTCCGTTACCTCGGACGCGGCGGTTTCGGTGAGGTTTGGGAAGCGATTGCGCCCGGCGATCTCGCCAAGGCGATCAAAATCGCCGCCATCGACGATTCCGACTCGACCCTCAGTTGTCGCGAACTCGAAGGTCTTCAGAAGATCCGGTCCATCCGGCATCCATATCTTCTTTCCATCGAACGCTACGAGATCGTCGACGGCCATCTCGTCATCGTCATGGAACTGGCCGACAAGAGTCTTGCCGACCGTTTCGATGAATGTCTCGACGCCGGCCTGCCCGGCATTCCGCGCGACGAACTCATCCGCTACATGCACGAGGCGGCCGAAGTTCTCGACATCTTGAACAATCAGTACAACCTGATGCACCTCGACGTGAAGCCGGAAAACCTGTTCCTGTCGGCCGGCCACATCAAGGTCGCCGACTTCGGCTTGGTGCAGCCCCGCGGCAGCCAGTTGGCCCGTTCGGCCATCGCCATCAGCCCCCCGTACGCCGCCCCCGAGCTTTTCGACGGCAAGGTCGAAGCCAGCGCCGACCAGTACAGTCTGGCCGTCACCTACCAGGAACTGCTCACGGGCACCCGGCCCTACCCGGCCGTCGACGTCCGCGGCATTATCCTCCAGCATCTCAAGGGCCGTCCCGACTTCTCGGCCCTGCCCCCCGGCGACCGCTCCATCGTCGCCCGCGCCGTCAGCCGCGAGTCCGAAAAACGCCTCGTCGGCTGCCTCGACTTCGTCAAAAAACTCGAATCGGCCACTACCTTCGCAGTCCCGACCCTCCTGCCCGAGAAAAAGCTCGAAGCGACCCAAACGCGGGTTGCGCCGACCGTCGTCCGCGGCCCCACCCCCAGCCGCGGCAAGACCCCCACCTCTTCGCTGCAGTCCAAAACGCGGGCGGTCGGCGCCGACTTCGTCGCCCCGGCCGACCACGAGGGCATGACCTCGTTCATTCCAGTCATTTCCCGGCCCCTCACCGGCCCGCTCGACGATCCGTCGATCGCCGCCGGTGGCCCCGGCGGTCCCATCGACCGGCCGGAAACCGCCGTCTTCGCCTCCGCGTCCCTGCAACCGGTGGACGCCGGTCCGAACAACCCGGCCCCGCCGCCGGCCCGACCCCTTCACGGCCCCGACCGTCGCATCCTGCAACCGGCGCTCGACCGCCCCGACAGCGTCACCGTCGCCCTGCGGGCGCGGGCGTCGCGCACCCAGTCGGTCGGCGAAGGCGTCGTCTCGCTGCGTACGGGCGATTCCGCGGCCTCCGGGGTGGACGACCGCGTCCACAACACCTTCATCGCCTTCCTTCCGCTGGAAATCTACGCTCACAAGCTGCGCGGCTTCATCGACGCCCTGCACGCCGAAATCGTCAGTTGCGACGACGACCGCACCGTCCTCCGCTTCCGCGCGAAGAGCTGGCTCGGCTTCGGTTCCCGCAAGGCGATCTTCCTGGAAGTCGAAACCTTCGCCCGCAGCCTGCACACCGGCTTCCGCGTCGTCGACGCCTACGTCTGGACCACCGACAAGCAAATGAGCCGCCGCGACCTCTCCTACCGCGCCGTGCTTCTCATCCGCTGCCTCAAGGCCTTCTTCATGGCCAACGACGACGAACCGCTGCGGGCCAAGCCGGTCGAAGCCCTCCGCGCCGAAATCCTCCGCTGAGTCCCGGCGGCCGGACTTCGCTATGGCCCCCCGACGTCTCTGAAGCAGTCGGGCTGTGACGACGAGAATTCGTCGATGGCCGTGCAGACGGTTTGAACGACGAAGCCGAGGAGCGAAATGTTCGCTGAACGACCAAGGCTGCGCATGGTCCGTTGGGACGATGTTGCGCGACGGCGCGAACAAGTAACCGGCTCGGCTTCGGAAGGCGGCAGGTGATTTGTAGCTGCCGTACCTGCCGGCACGAGGAGGTCCGGAGCTGCCGGCCGACGGCGACGCTCGGGCTGTATTCGATAGCCCTTGCTCGCCCTTTCCATCGAGTGCATCGGCGGGACTGCCCGCTTCATTCGCTCGATGGCGGGCGAGCGGCCCGCGCCCGCCGATCCAGCCAACACCCCGCGGTGGATAGGGATCATTGCGGCCGTCTTGGCGCCCGTCCTAGCGGTGGTCGACATGGTGCTCATGAACTTTATATTAGCGACGGCCGAGTGGCTGGTGTTCTCGCGGCGGTGGCGCCCGGTGTGCGGCGCCCACCGTTGATCGTGGGGCTTTATAACGTGGGGGTTCGGGCTGTAGCCGCCGGCCGGCATGGATGCGCCGGACCGGATCTTAGCACTTGCGCCGCGACTGCCGAGCGTGTTCGATCGGCCGAGTTCACGAGCGGGAGGGATCGATGTCGAAAGCAAGACAGTCCAAGCGGAAATCGTCGGAGTCCGCCCCGTCGCCGTATGAGTTCGCGTCGGTGTTCGACGATCCTCCGCGAAAGAATGTGTTTCTGCTCAGTTGCATGGACCAGCGACTTTCAGATGACACCGTCCATTTCATGAACGCCTTGAATCTACACAATCGGTATGACCATTTGGCCTTGGCCGGCGGGGCGATGGGCGTCCATAGGCTGTCGAACGATCCGGCGATTCCGTCCGCAAGCTGGTGGAACACTTTCACCGGCCACTTGTCGGCGGCGATCGACGTCTTGCACCGCCCGATCAAGGACGTCTTCTTAATCGATCACCTCGACTGCGGTGCGTACAAACACCTACACCCGGACGATACCGTGGCCGAAGACTACCGCAACGCAAGCCTCGCCGGCATGACGAAACTGCATGCGAACGAGTTGCGGATGCTCGCGTGCCGAGTGCGAAACTTCTGTGAAGAGCAGCGGCGTACGGCCGAGAGCAAGCGGGTCGAGGCGCTTCGGAGCTGTACTGAAGAAACCGCGTGCCTTGCATCCGCTCAGAAACACCACGACGAACTGATCGAGGCGTGGACGGGCATCCGGGTATCGTACTTCCTCATGGATCTGCGCGGCGACGTAGCGCAACTAGACCTGCCGGTTGGTGAGACGGACGCACTGGAACGGTAGGCCGTATGACCCAGGGCTTCCAAGGTGTCCGGTCTTTGCATAAGTTATTATTTCGCAAGGTTTAAGGACACCTCTTTTTCGAGGCCGCACGGATGTTGCCCAAGGCTTTCGATGCTTTCGTCCAGCAGCGTCCCGTCTGCGTCATGGCGCGGGCGGTCGTCGAAAACTTCTTTCAGCCCGATCGGCTCGACGCCCTGTTCGACCGCACCGCCCGGCGGCAGCATCAGCGCTCGTTGCTTTTCTCCGCCGTCGTCGAACTGATGCACGCGGTGGTCCT
>JBOFFD010000576.1:0-3874 GCA_051648425.1 Planctomycetia bacterium | reverse complement strand
CGCGGCGGCGCGCGGCAGCGATCTTACCGACGAACATCCATGCCGACGTAGTATGAATGCCGGTTGGTCCGTCAGCTCCGGCTAAGACACCCATCAAAGAAATCGTCAGAACTCCGAGCAGCGGATGCAGCCGATTGATCGTGGAACGCGGATCGTCAAGCTCTTCAAAATGACTGACAACTTCACTCAAACACATGCTTGCGGCGGACCGTGCCATGAGATTCCTTCCGTAGCGTTCGATGACAACTGTACGTTGCGGAGATATACTCAAATGGCGGCCGTGGCGCAACTCATCCCAGCTTGCCAGCGTTCACCAGAGTGCGCGCTGGCCTTGATGAATCCCTTATAAGAAACACGTTGCGTCACGTCGAAAGTAGACACCCCGCCGTCCTACCGCTATACCGCCGGAGAGATGCGCCGCCCGTACGCGGCGGACTTACACGTTCGGCGTTGAAGAGGGCGTCCGGACGGCGGTCGTCGTCGAGCGGATCAAGCAAGGGTCGGCGATTCCCGCCGCGCCGCCGGGCTGGTTTCGGTGGAGTGGTCGCCCCGGCCGCGGCGGCGGCGGTCCGTCGGCGTCACTCGGAAATCGAGACGCTTCATGATTCGACGAAATCCGCATCGATTGCTGACGGTCTTAGTCTGTCTCTCCGCGGACGTTTCGCTGCGAGCGGAAGACTATTTCTGCGCTCCGAACGGCGTCGACGGCCCGCAGCGCGACGGCCGCGACGAACCGGCGGCGTGGCGTTCGCCGGCGTACAAGAGCGACTCGGGGAAAGACGGAACGCCGATGGGTCTGGGCAACGACCCGCTCAAGGTTTTCTCCGTCAAGAAGATTGACGGCGATGACGTGCTTTGCATCACCGGCGTAATACGATGGTCTGACGTCGAAGCAGGAGTTTTCCGATTATCACTTGAGCCTTCAGTTCAAGTGGGGCGAAAAGAAGTGGGAGCCTCGGAAGAACGACAAACGCGACAGCGGACTGCTTCTTCACTGCGTGGGAAAGCACGGCGCCTTTTGGAACGTTTGGATGCGCTCGCTGGAGTGTCAAATCCAGGAAGGCGATTGCGGCGACTTCATCGCGCTGGCGGGAAGCGGCTGCAACGTTCGGGTCCGAAAAGAACCCGGCGCGTACCATCCCATCTTTGATCCGACGAAGCCTCTCTATTACGTCGGCATGGATGTTCGTCGGGCGCGCTGATTCATAGCCCGCCGCGCGAGCAAGGGATTCCTGCTCCGATCGCGGGACGAATTCCCTAGAAATTCAGGAATCCCTCGCTCGCGCGGTAGGCTATGACGCGGCAGCGATCTTACCGACGAACAACCATGCCGGCGTAATAGCATGGCGCCGGCTACGTCACGCACGGCCCCAGCGAAGAGAAGCCGCACGGGCGGTGGAACACCGTGGAGGTGTACACGCTGGGGCAGACGACGGTGTTCGTCGTCAACGGGACGCCGAACATGGTGTTGGAACGCACCGTGCAGAACCTGTCCGACGGATGGAAGCCGTTGACGAAGGGCAGGATTCAGATCCAATCGGAAGCCGCCGAAGTCTACTACCGCGACATTAAGATCCGCCCGATCAAGGGTTTTCCCAAGTTCCTGGGATCGATCACCCAGCCGTACGAGGGGAAGGTCGAGTGGATTGATTGATCGGCGACGGTCCGCTCGGATTGCGCTGTTTGCGCGCGACGTCGCGGGGTTAGTTCGACCGCTCGGGGCGATGAACGGAACCGCCCGACGATTGAATCGTCGGCTAGCCGACGATCGGCCAATTGAAGGTCGAGGACAGTCTCACGCGGCTTCCCTTCTTCTGGGATTCGCGGGCCGCCGTCATGATCTCGACGACGTGCAACGCATGTTCCGGCGTGAACAGCGGCTCCTTGCCGGTGGCCAGGAACTCCGCCACCACCGAAGCGCCTTGCTCCCACTTGTATCCCATGGCGTCGCCGGCGTAGTTTTTCGGCTTGGGAGAGGCCGCCGTCGCCAACTGCACATGTTTCGGAGCCCAGTCGTAGCCGCCGAGGTGCATGACGCCGTTCGACCCGGTGATCGACACCGTCAGCAGGGATTGATTGGGGTCGTCGTGCTCGTGGGGGCTGAAGTAGTTGAAGCCGCACTGCATATGCGACAGTGTTCCGCCGGCATGCTCCAGAATCACCATCGCGTTGTCTTCGGCGGCGACTTTCAAGTCCCGGCCGTTCCTCATCCGCCGCACCGGTGAAATGATGCTGGTGATCGCCACCAACGACTGCACCGGTCCGAACAACCCCGTGAGCGTGGTGAGGTTGTACACGCCCAGGTCGGGCATGCTGCCGCCGCCCTCGGCGTAGAAGAAATCGGCCCAGTCCGGCCCGGCCCAACCGTAGGTGGCGTGCGCCGCCGACACCCGGCCGAGCTTGCCCGCGGCGATCGTCTCGGCCATGAACGCGAACTGCGGGCTGTTCACCACCGTCGGCGCGCCCCACACCCGCACGTTCTTCTCTTTCGCCAGGGCGAGCAATTTTTGCCCGGCGGCCAGCGAATTGGCGATCGGCTTCTCGCTCCAGACGTGCTTGCCGGCTTCGATGGCCAGCTTGTTCAGCCGTTCGTGCTCCTGCATATCGGTCAGGTTCACGAACAGGTCGAAATCGGCCCCCGCGAGCATTTGTTCGACGCTGGAATACTGGCTCGGCACCTCGAACTGCTTGGCGCGGTCGGCCGCCCGTTCGGGGATTATGTCGCAGGCGCTGACGATTTCGACGTGCGGACTGGCTTTCAGATGCGGGAAGTAGACCCGGGCGACGCTCCCGCACCCGATCACGCCGACCTTGATCCGTTTCGCTTCAGACTCGGCCCCGACGGTGGCGACCGCCAGCGCCGCCGTACCCGCAGCCGCACTTAGGAACTTGCGTCGATCTACTGATTCCGTCATGATTGGACTCCAAAACAGGTTGCTCGGTTTCTTTCACCGACCGGCCGCGGTCACACGGCCGTATTTGTAGAAGACTATGGATCGCGGAGAGGCCCTGGGCGGTCCGGTTCGGTAAACCTTCGCCCTGCGGTCCGCGCTTCGTCAGTTTTGGCGGCCAGCAACTCGCAGACTTCCGCGAACGCCGCCTTGGATGGAAGCATCGACGCGTTGACGACGCTCTTGCCGCCGCGGTGCGTGACGTAGAGGAACCGCTGCCCGCCAATGGTCGTCACGGACAGCGCGAGGACGTCGCGATAGGCGATCTCCATATTCTCGCGCGACCACAGCGACGCGGGCGCCGAAAAGGCCGTCGAACCGAACGCGAGCCGCTGCCGGATCGAAAGCCGCTGGATGGCGAGCAAGGCGGCCAACGCCACGAATCCGCCGCTGCACGCGGCGAGAAACCAGTAGAAGGCCGTCGCGCCGTCCGGTCCCAGCTCGACGATGCGCTTGACGACGAGGCCGCGGTCGTTGTTCGCCGCTTTGATGCAGAGGATCAAAGCGCAGAAACTGAAAAAGGCGGCGCCCAGGACGATCGTCGTCGCCTTGGGCCGATAGTCGTATTGCCGCTCGACGCCGTCCATGTTGGATGCCCTATAGGTCGTACTATCCCGCTTGCCCGCAAGAATAAATTTCAAAGGATATTTTGCGATTCCCTTGTCGTTGCTCCTAGGATACTGGATATGACGGCCCTCGTCCGTGTGAGTATTCTCGCAGATTCTGGAATCGGATGTTATCCACAACCTGTGGCGCAGCATGTAAAATCTCGTCAAGACATTTGTCTACTGATTCGCAGGTATTTGGGGTTTAGTGGTCGGTGCGGTTGGGAACGGCAGGTCTGAACGGTTCCACAGTGCTCGGAGCAGCGTCGGCATTCTTTTCAGATCCGTCAGGTATTCCATGATCCAGTCGTTGAGATG
>JBOFFD010000575.1:0-5582 GCA_051648425.1 Planctomycetia bacterium | reverse complement strand
CGGTCGCGGCGGTCGGCTAGACGGTACGCCCAACCGGTGACGATTTTGAGCGGCAGCGCCGTCGCCACGAACACCAGCGCCAACATCCAAACGGCGTCGCGCGGCACTTCCTCCACCTTCAAGAGATACAGCGGGATCGCCAAGACGAGCGTCCCCAAGACGGCCAGCAGGTTCGCGAGCGGCGCACGACGGATGCGGTCGACGGCCGCCTTGCGGTCGAACATGGCGCGCCAACGGTTTTCGGCCGCGAACCGTGCTTGCAGGAACGGCAGGAACAGCGCGACGATGGCCGTCAAAACGACGGCGACGAAGCCGACGATCGGTCGCCCCCGGCCGATCGCCAACAGGGCCGAGGGAATCGCCAGCCAGGCCAACGTGCCGAGAAACCCACGGAAGCCGAGGCTGAAGTAGTACCCGAGCCGCAGCCCCCGCGCCCCGGCGACGACGTCCCGAAACCGTTCGCGGACTTCCTGGAAAACGCGACCCTGCCGAACGGTGCGCCACGCCCAATGGAGGTTGGAGAACGGCCAAAGGAAGTAGAGCAGTCGGCCGCCGCGGGCCACCGCCAGCGTGAGATGGGCGCCGCCGACGACGAACAGGGCGAAGGCGGCGGTTTTGAGGTTTTCGGTTTGGGGCGACGCGGGATCGATCAGCTCGGCGTCGATGCGCAAGTCGTCGACCAAGTAGAAGGGCAGAACGACCAGCACGGCCCCGACCAGTCCAACGCCGAGCCGGGCGGCGCGGCGCAGGCCGGGGAAGCAGCGCCGCCATTCGCCGCGAGCCATCCGTCCCATCACTTCCAGCATGTAGCCGAAGGCCAGGAACTGGAAAAGCGGCAGGGCCGCCAGCACCGCCAGCCCGATCCAAAGGGCGCCCAACCCGAACATCGCTTCCGCGGTCCGGTAAAGCCAACCGGCGACGCGACGGAGCAAGCCGCGCCGCCGCGGCGTGTTCGCGGCGACCGACGGCAGGGGCGGCGGGACGACCACCGGGACGACCGACGGTAGCGGCGGGGGACGGTCGTCGGCGGCCAGGCCGGCGGCTTCCCGATCGGGAGCGGTTTCCACGAACATGGTACTGTCCTTCGGCGACGACCGATCGATTTCCCGCCAACGGCGCGGCCGGTACGGCGGTCCTCTGGGAAATGCTACTTCGGTGGGCCGTCCGTGGTTTCAACGGAACGGTTTCGGTCGAACCGCGCGACGCCGTTCGACGTCCAGGGAACCGTCGAGGCTCCATCGGCGTCCAAAGCACGGTTCGATCGCGACGACTGTCGCGGCGGGGGGCGCATTTCTACAATAGTGTCATTGAATATCCCGCCGGACGTGTTTCAGACGCGATTCGGAGGTGCTTCGGTGACGGGGCGGACCCACGCAACCGCGCCGTTCCCCCCCCCGTGCGTCGGCCTAGTCGAAGGTGCTGCGTTGATACCTGCCTTGTGCCCTCACCCGAACTGCGGTCGACCGGTCGTCGTCGACGACGACGGCTCCCTGCCCGACCGCTGCCCGCATTGCGGCCTGCTATTGCAGCCGGCCGCCCGCCGTCGACCGACCCGCCCCGCCGCCCCGCCGCGCGACGACCGCCGCTCGCCAGAGCCGCCGCGCCCCGGTCCGAAGGTGCGCGTCCTCAGCAGCCGCAACGATCAAGACGACGATCAAGACGACCTCGACGATGGCGAGTCGCCGGAGGAAGTCTTCACGCCGACGTCCAATCGGCCGGCGCCGTTCTCCAACGACAACCCGTTCCTTAGCACATCCGACGGCGTCCCCAAGCCCGACTTCCTGCGCGACGAAACGCCGGCGCGCGCGGCCAAGCCGGAACCGCGTCCGGCCGTTCGGCGCGAGGAACCGGCCGCCAAGCCGAAGAAAGTGAAGAAGGCCGACGACGGCCTGCCGTTCGCGGCCGTCGATGCGTCGTCGGCGAGCCGGGCCATCATCGAACGGGCCGCGAACCGCGGCGTCGACTTCACACCGTACGTCGCGGCCGCCGTCGTCGCGCTGGGCGGCGCCGGTTTCTATTACGCCGGCGGTCTGGGCCTTCTGAACGTCCCCGCCAGGAAGACGGTCGCGGCGGCCACCGGCCCTGAAATCCGAAACATCGGCCGAAACTACGTCGTTCAGGGACCGACCTCGGATTGGACGGTCGACGCCACCGAAACCACCGCCGCCGTCCTCAAACGGCCCGACGTCGACGGCGTCTTACGCATCGAGTCCGGTCCGACCGGCGGTTCGTTCAAGCTCGCCAACTTCATCGACGACACTGTGACGAGTTGGGAACAGGAACTGTCCGAGATCGAACGACTGCCGGAAGAGCCGACCACCCTGGGCGGGGCCAGCGCCACGCTGGTGCCGGTGCTGGCGACGCTGCACGGCGTGAAGGTGCGCCGCGAGGCGACCATCGCGACGGCGGCGGGACTGTGGTATCGGTTCATCCGCACGGCCCCGGTCGACGAAGAAAAGAAGGTCGGCCCCGAATTCGCGTTGGCCAAGGCCAGCTTCAAGTTCCTGGGCGTCGACCCCGGCGACCTGTCGGCCGGCGCGACCAAGACGCCCGGCTTGGTCGCCAGCGGCAAGCACCCCTATCAGCTTCGCGGCTTGGCGAAACGGTGGAAGGAAGTTCCCGACCTGCAAGTGCTCAGCCGTTTCGCCGACGTCAAACTCAGCGACGGCGACGACGGCTTCGTGGTCGTTTCCTGCCGCGAGACCACCGACCTCGACGCCATGAAACGGCTGTACGTCGGCCGGCAGAAACGCATTCACAAAACCGGCACCGTCACCGTCCGCGAACCGACCGAAGAACTGACGTTGGCCGACCGGCCCGCCCAACGACTGCGCGTGTTCATCGACGACGAAGCGGTCGGCAAGATCTTCCTGATGACGACGTTCGTCGTCGACAAGGACATGATCTATCAGATCGAGGGACGGGCGCCGGCCGACAAGGCCGTCGACTATGAAGTCGCCTTCGGCGAAATCGGCAAGGTGTTCGAGATCGTCGACCACGTACCCGCGGCCGACCCCGCCGCGAAACAGTTGGCCGCCGCGAAAGCCAAACGGGAACGGCCGCGCCCGGAAGTCGAAGACCTCGACGCGCCACCGCGAACCGTGGCGGCGACCAACGAAGCGCCGGCAGCCGACGACGGCATGCAGGTGGCGTCGGCCGCTCGGCCGGGCAAAACGCCGCGCGACCTGGCGGCCGACGACCCGGCGATGGACAAGTCGATGGAAAAGGGAATGAACCCGTCCGACGACCCCGACGCCATCGTGAAGGGGGCCGACGAAGGCGTGACGGGCCTGATGTTGGACCTCGGCGCGAGCATTGCCCCTGGGTCGTCGAAGAAGATGGAAAAAGAGGCCGAAGCGACCCAAGCGGCGGCCGATCCCCAGGCCGTCGCCCACTTCCAGAGTAAGGTGCTGCCCGTCTTGGCGGCCAAGTGCATCAAGTGCCACAACGACAAGCAGCAGAAAGGCGGCTTGCGGATGGACTCGCTGGCGGCGCTGTTGGCCGGCGGCGACTCCGGCCCCAGTTTGATCGTCGGCAATCCGTCCGAAAGCCTCATGGTGCTGGCGATCACCCAACCGCCCGACTCCCCCGTCACGGCCATGCCGCCCGACGGCGAGGTGACGAAGGCCGAGGTCGCCGAAATGGAGAAATGGATCGCCGCCGGCGCCCCCTGGCCCGACGACCTGAAGGCGCCCGCGGTCGTCGCCGACGCCAACAAACCAGGGAAGGCGGCGAAAACGAAGAAGCCGTCGAAGCCCACGGCGAAGGCGAAAACGGACGACGACATGGCCGCCGACGAGAAGCCGGCCGGCAAACCGACGTCCAAGCCCACGGCGAAGCCCGAGGAACCGACGGCCGAAAAGAAGCCGACCGACGGGACCCCGAAGAAACGCAAATCCCTCGACGACCTCGATTGAGGTCGGATCGGGCGGCGTTCGATCGACGCCGGCCGTCGACGCCCTCGACGGTCGGCCTGCCTTGAAAGGCGGTTCGTCCATGACCCTTGCCACGGGGGTTCTCAGCCTCATTTTCCTGAGCGGCGCCTTCGCCGCCCCCGGTCCCGCCCCGATCGTTCCCCCGCCCACCCCGGCGATCCTTGAAAGGTCGCTCCGCGAACGGGCGGCCGACACCACCTCGGGCGAGTTCGTCGTCACCGTCGCCACCCTGGTCGACGAACGCCGACCCAGCCAGTTCCACGTCAAGCAGCGGTACCACGTCTGGTTCGACGCGAAACGCCGACGGGTCGACGCCGTCTGGACCAAGGACGCCGACCCGAAGTACCGTTGGACCGCCACCCGCGCGCTCGCGCCGAGCTTCCATTTCGAGGACAACTCGCAGGCGGGCGTCGCCAACGTCACGACCTACCCGCTATGGCCCGATTCGTGGCCGCCGTACCTGCGATTCGCGCGGCTGGGCGTCCAACCGACGCCGATCGCCGCGTTCACCGAAGCCTCGGGCCGGTTCAACGACGCCCCGACCGCCGGCCCCGACACCCTACTTGTACCGGTCGAGCTGGACGGCCGACCGGCCTACCGCCTCGACGTCGTCGGGGTGCGCACGGTCGCCCTAAGCCGCTGGTTCGACGCCGTTCCACCGTACGCGCTGGTGAAGGTGGAAGAGACGCGGACGGAATCGGGCCGCCGGGCGACCTACCGGCTGACCAACAAGACGGCGGTCGACGAGGCGACGAAAAGCTGGCGGCCGACGGAAATCCGCTACCAGAAACTGGTCGGCGACGTGGTGGTCGACGACGAGGTCGCCGCGGTGGAAACGGTGCAGTGGAACCAACCGCTCGACGACGAAATCTTCTCGCTGCCGCGGCTCGGCTTGGCGAAGGGTCGCGTCGTCCTCGACCGCGGCATGAAACGGATCTGGGCGGGCGACCGCTTTGAAACCGGCCGACCGGGCGACGCCCTCTCGGCGATGCGCGAACCAACCCGCTCCACCGCCGTCGACCCGCTGGCCGAAATCCTGCAACTGGCCGCCAAACTGACGCCGGAACAAAGACGCCTCCTGGCGGAACTCCTGCTGGCGCCCGATAAGAAAGAACCGACGTCGGTCGGGAAGTAAGACTTTCTGGTTCGCCCGTCCAGTCGGCGGCCTATTACGTCGGTAAATAACAATGTCGTAAAGATGACTGCGACGTGTCAGCGGCGTCAGGTGTACTGCACTTCCGGATGCTTGAAGTAAGACGCCACCTTCTCCGGCAGGCCGCGGAGGGTCTCCATGAACTCGTTCACTTTCTTGGGCAGCTCCGCCGCTTTCTTGGGCAGCTCCGCCGTCGTCGTCGGACAGCCGCTCTTGAACACGTTCGCCTTCAGATCCTGGTTGGCGTACTCCACCGGATTGATTTCCGGCGCGTGCGCCGGCAGCAAGAAGACTCTTAGAATTCGCGCCAAAATAACTTGCCGGATGTTTGTAACACCGGCGGGGATGGACTTCGTAGTTCCATTCGCCGTGGAATGAATGTGGTTTCAGGCGGCATTCCGCCAGTTCCCCGTCGCTGATCTTTCGTCCTTTTTCATACGCCGCCGCGTCGAGCCAGGCGTGGACCTCCAAGCCGGTCCGCGTCGTCGTCGCCC
>JBOFFD010000574.1:0-10054 GCA_051648425.1 Planctomycetia bacterium | reverse complement strand
CCAGTTCGCCGACGGCCAGCGACAACGCGGCGACCGCCGGCGCGCCGATGCGTCCCAGGGCCGACAAGACCTCGCTGCGGACGACGGGGTCGGCGTCGGAGGCGGCGGCGATGAGCGCGGGGACGGCCTCGGCGGCGCCAGGACCGATCGACCCCGACAGGATCGCCGCCCAACGGCGCGTCTTCTTGTCCTTAAGCGCGGCGGCGACGTGCGGCACGATCGCTTCGCCGTAGCCGGCGAGCCGCCGCAGCGCCAGCTCGGCGTCGGCCGGTTCGACGGCGTCGAGCCGGTCCAAGATGCGCCGGGTCAGCGACGGCGTTTCACCCGCCGCCAGCGACAATGCCGCCAGCGCCGACGAGCGGACTTCCATCGCCGGATCATCGAGCGCCTTCGTCAGAAAGGAAACCGCCTTGGTCCCGACGGCGCCGTTCGTCGCCAACGCTTCGCACAGAGTGCATTTCACTTGCGGGTCGCCGGCGGCGAACGCCTTGGCGAACTCGGCGGCGGTGCGGTCATCCTCAACGCCTAGTGCCGAGGCCGCGACCGCAGCCGCCGCCCGGACGAGCGGATCTTTGTCTTGGGATAGCAACGGCAGGACGACCGTCTCGGCCCCCTTCGCCTTCGGCCCCAAGCGGGCGACGACGACGAGCGCTTCGAGCCGAAGTTTGCGTTTGCCCGACTTGACGGCGTCCATGAGCCGGGCGAGTTGGTCGTCGTTCACGGTGACGCCCGCCGGCTGAATCGCCAGGAGGGCGCCGAGGGCCGCGATGGAGGATTGGACGTCGGAGCCGGCGGCGACGGTTTCCAGGTCCGGAACAGCCACGAGGGACGCCGGCCCCAGTAGCGCGAGCGCCTCGGCGGCGGCGTACTTGGTGGTTGGACTCGGCTTCTTCAGCAACTCCACCAGTACGGGGACGGCCGGCACGGCGGCTGAGTTCATGCTCTCCAAGGCGGCCAGCGCTTCCGCGCGGATCGACGGATCGGCGTCTTCCAACAGGCGAGCGACGGCCGGCGCCGCTCCACCCGCTTCCGGCCCGAGGATCGCCAATTCCCCGAGCGCCACCGAACGTTCCGTGGCGTCGGTCGACGTAAGAGCGTCGACCAACACCCTAACCTCGGCCGCCGGAGCCGCCGTCGCCGAAAGACCCAGCAGAACCAGACCAACGATGCGATGCATGCCAACCCCCGTCTTCATCCGACCGACGCTCGATTCTCAAGCATTATTCAGAGGGAGCCGCCGCCCGGCAAACCAAGTCGAAAAGAAACCGGCCTTGCCGCTGAAAGTAGGCGAAGCAACGACCCCCAGCCCGGCACGTCCGAAAGCCGTTCTGGAAGCAAACGGCGGGCCAGGAACCGCCTTTGGACGACACACCATCTGGTTCGGCGGCCTTGACACGCAAGCGGTCGAACCGTTCGTGTCTCCGCCCCCCTCCCCCGACCCCCTCCTCGGCCCGCCCGTCGTCCGACTCTCCCGAGACGCGCCCGTTACGGGCGGACAGTCCCTGGGGCGCGTTACGCCACCGGCCGCAAAACCCGGCAAGGGTTTCCCACCGCGACGCAGTCGGCCGGTATCGACCTCGTGACGACGCTGCCCGCACCGATCGTGACGTTCGACCCGATCTCGACGCCCGGCAGCACGACCACGCTCGCCCCGATCCAAACATTGTTCCCGACGGCGATCGGCTTGACGAACTCCAACCCGGACGTGCGGGCGCCCGGATCGATCGGATGGCCGGCCGTGGCGAGGACGACGTTGGGGCCGATGAACACGTTGTCGCCGATCACGACGCGGGCCCCGTCCAAAATGACGAGGTGGTGATTGGCGTAGACATTTTTGCCGAGGCGGATGTTGTAACCGTAGTCGCAGAAGAACGGCGGCTCCAAATACGCGTCCGTCGCATACCCGAAGAGTTCCTCCAGCCGAAGCCTGTCAAGCTCGACGGCGTGTCGGTTGTACTCGTGACACAACGCCTTGGCCCGCTTCCGTTCGCCGACCAACTCGGCGTCGTTCGCGAAGTAGAGCTCCCCGAGGAGCATCTTCTGTTTCTCAGTCCGGTGCTCGCTCATATCGCCTCTCACGGTTGTACTCTCAAGCATGGGCCGAACGACTCAGTTCAGCAGCGGTGGGGGCTACTGAGGCGATGAACTCCCGGAAACCTACCGGCCTCTGCCGCAGCCCCCGGTTCGGCCTGCCTTCGCCGCCGGACGCGACTCTCAACCTGCTACCCGCCGCATGAACCATTCCAGCGGGCCGTACCGGAACATGGAACTCCAACCCCACGAGAACAGTAACGCTGAACCGAAGAACGCCAGCCCGTACCCCGCCCCAACAGGCAGCGACACCGTACCCACGATGCCGAGCGCGACGAGGGTTCCCAACCCGACAATGATGTGAGCGAAATACCAGGTCAGCGCCAATTGCCCCATTGCGGAGAAGGGTTGCCAGATGCGTCCGGGCCACGCTGTCGCGGCCAGAACGCAGAGAGTGATTACAGCGGTGGCAGTCCCTCCGGCGGCGAGCAGAAACAGCGGCAGGGCGGGCATCGATCCGGTACCGAATAGCGCGTTGACGGTTTCAGTGTCCAGACCGTCCGTCGGGTGGGCCAGGAAGTGAGACACCAGCAACCGCGACACGACCTCGGCCCCGACGGCAGTCGTGGTTGCCGCGATCAGAACCCGGCCGCCGATGCGGCGGTCTCCCAGATCGAGCCGACCAAGACACATGCCGAACAGGATGAATCCGGTCCACGGCAGGACGCTGCGGAATCCGTCGTAGAAGAGGTTGCGGACCACACCGGTCGGGGTCCACAGGTCGCGATATGTAAGCGTCCGCCAGTCCCAGTTCTTCTCGAAGTCGCCGATCAACACCAGCACCGCGAACACCAGCGCGGAGGCGGCCGAGAGAGCAAGGATACGGCGGCTCGACGCCATGATCAAACGCGACGCCAGCAGTAGGGACACGCCATAAACACGGAGTATGTCACCGGGCCAAATGGTGAGATTGAGAAACCCGATGACCAAGAGGAACAGTCCTCGATGGACAAAGGTGCTGCGTAACTTGGCGAGGGACGCTGGGTCGCCACTCGCAACAGCCCGACGGGACATGAGCGTGAGGCCGATCCCGGCGAGGACAACGAAGGTGGCGGCGGCACGCCCATCCAAGAAAGCCAGGACGCCGGCCAGCCAAGCCGGGGTGGAACGATCCGCCGCGGCCACCAACGAGAAGTGGACGACGATCATGCCGAGCAGTGCCAGGGTCCGAGCGATGTCGTAGCCAACGACTCGCGCCGGAGCGGACTCGGTAGTGGGCGATCGCGCTGGCTGTTCGTCACTCGCCACGCCCATTAATGAGTCCTCAGTGGCCGAACGACCCAGCTCAGCAGCGGCGGGGCTGCTGAACGTTTGTAGACGACTAAGACCACACCCATACCAGCGCCCGCACCCGTCGAGTACTCGGTCGGGCGCGGCTTATTCCTCGCGGCGAAGCAGAGGGTTAGCGAATCGTCTTCCAGCCGACAGATCCCGCGCGAAACATCAGTCCAGTCGGTCTTCCCTGCCGTATCGATGGTCACGGGATCCTTCGCGAGATCCAGCCGGAAACGCTCATGTTGGACGAGCGTCGGTCCACGTCCATCGCTGGACGCAACCGGGGAATAGGATTGCATCCTGCCATCGTCCGTGACGACGAGATAGACCCCAGCGGGATCATCCAGTCGCTTACTGTTGACCGTGCGGCTTTGCTGAACCCATTTCCCTCGAAAGCTCTCCACCGAGAGCCTCGGGTTCTTGTCGTCGCTCCCGCCCTTGCCCTGTGCCCGCGCGAGCGGCAGGTATGTGCAGAGCACCACGCATCCGAACAGTAACGACCAGCGCAGACCAGTGCTTCGGAACATCGACTTCCTCCTTGAAAGCTGCGCAACGGAACGGACCTCGATATCTTATGGCGCCTCGCTGGCGCCGAACGACCCAGCTCGGCAGCCCTGGTTCGGCCGAGGGTCAGTATTCCGCGTCAGGGTCAGTCGTCCGGGTCCGGGTCGGTGACGGCGGAGAAATCCTCGACCCGCCCCTCGTCGTCGATCGCGAATGACACGTACCGACCGGTCCCGGCCATCGGCAGGGTACTCTGTACGACCGCTCGCTCAAGGCCGGCCCTGGCGTCCGTGCCGACCGGCTCGGCGCCCGGAAACGTCGCCCCGGCGAACAAGTGCCAGCGGACCCGCCGTCCGGTCCGAACGCGCCGATACGTCCAGCACCGGCCGTCCGGTCCGGACAGGGACACCTCGGCCGGGGTGCCCCGGTCGAGCCGGATCAGCCCGGGCACGGCCCGCTCGGTTTGGCGGGTCATACCTGGGCCGACCGTCTCGCCGACCGTCAGTCGCACCTCCCCACGCACAAAGACGGCGTCGGCCGGGAACGCGACGGCGTAGCACGCCGCCGGTCGCGGGGGTGAACCGACCCACGCCATCGGGCCGTCCCACAACGCCGACTGCGGCATCGGGATCTCTGCAATCGGCGGCAGTGACTTGGCCATCGCTTCTCCTCCGGGCGCCGAACGACCCCGCTCGGCGGCCGCGGCTCATCCACAGTTTCATTGCCACAGAAAATCGAAACGGAGCCTCGGACGTCTGCAACGGTTGGTTCGGTTAGAGAATTTCGAATATCCCCTTTCCTCACCAACCCCGCTCCTGCTCTAGTTCCGATCGCTTGGCGGCGGCAGACCCAACGGGCACTTCGGCAGCGTCCTCAACTCGAACGGGAGCCAAAGTTTGCGCGGCCGTCGGGGCATCGGCTGACCCGACGGGACCGGAGTCAACCGAATCACGTAAAGCAGATGGTTCTCGAATTCGACGTCGTCCTCGGCATTTCGCCATACTTCTTCATGCCCCGGATCATGTTCCGGGAAATCGAGCAAGTGCGCGGTCAGCCAATCTGGCAGCGGCTCGTTCGGGCGCGTCTTGCGGAAGTACTGGCCGATCAGGACGCCGCGCGAACGACCCGGCACACGGAACCGGGCGGCTCCGCCCCGCGCGTCGAAGAGTGCTTCGTTAGCCGGCAAGTAAGCCAGGAACTCGACGAGGTATGCGCCGGGCGGAATGGAGACATACTTGAAGTACCCGTCGCCGCTCCTGTCCAGATGACCGTCCGGCTGTTCCAACAAGTGCCAGCCTGCACTGACCCCCCAGGTATCCGCAGGGCACTTGAAGCCGCCAAGCGGCGCGCCCCATCCATTCGGACTCGAACTCCGGCGTGGGATCGCCCAATAAGACCAATGCCTCCATGCCCGCCGGCCGGCCGTCGAAATTGACGGGCATTATGTGTCCGCCGTTGCGGGCCCGTCGCAGCTCTTTCTCCGAGTCGTTGGGATTCGAGATCGCCGAAAGTTGCTCGCGCTCGGCGTCGCTGAGCCCCACCGTAAAGCTGTACGACGTCAGGCAAGGCGAGGCACCATCGAATGTAACTCCGATGAGTGCCCGGCCATCCTTTAACTCCACAACGTTCCAGTGGGGACGAAGCGACACTGACATAGTTCAAAGCTCCCTGATTCGCTATCCCCGATCTCGTGCATTCAAGGTCGACGCTCGACCACCCTTCGCCGAACGACCCAGCTCGGCAGCCGGGGCCGCTCGAGGGTCGATGCAACCCAAAATTGCCTAAATGCGGCCCCGGTTCTGCTGCGGCGCCTGGTTCGGCCTGCCTGGGCGTTTCTTCCGGAGGACGACGTGCAAGGCGCTCGGCGTACTCACATGCTCGGAACATTCGCAGCCCAGCCTGACCATGTCCACCCCAGCGAACAGACGCTCCCCGGCGCCGAGCAGAACGGGCGAGATCGCCAAGTGCATCTCGTCGATGAGGCTCGCCGATAAACACTGTTGGATGGCGGCCACTGGAGCTTGTTCGCCGATGAGCCTTGCTTGGGTCGCAGACACGAATCACGTTCCGTCGTTCGCCTCAACGTCCGGAACCACACGCCCGAGCAACCGCACGAACTCGGCGAAGTCGGCCGCTACCGGCAGCGCATCTTCGGCTTCCAAAGGGATGAACGGCACGATGACAACCGGCCACGGCGGCCGGCCTCGGCAGTCCAAGGCCAACAGTTCGCCCCCGCCGTCGGACCCGAACCCGAAGAACCCCGGCAGGTACTCAACTACGCCGTAGCCGCGGTTGAGGGTCGCCACCTCCCCGACCGGCCACAACTGGAACCAGCCTGGCTGCTTGGCCCCCAAATTGCCCTCCCCGCCGTCGTGCAGTCGGAGCAGTTCCAGGTACTCGGCCGGCAACGGCACTAGAGACCCGGCGGCCAACGCTTCGACGGCGGCCGGGTCGGCGGGGCCGGGCCGGTGCGTCCAGCCGGAAATCGACTCCGCAACAACCGCCGCCACGTCCATACACCCCTCCGATCCCGCCGGGCGATCCGGTCAGCCATACCACCATCGCGCGGACCAACCAAGTCGACACGCCGACGACCGTCAGCTTACGCTCGGCGCCTTACTGTCGCCAACACTCGTCGGGAGCCTGTTGTCGCAAGCTACCGAGGATCGCCGACGGACCGCTCAAGAGCGGCACGACCTTCAATTCCAACGGGGGATCGACCATCATCGTTTGACGACGCGCCGACTGGTTCGGCCTCCCGTTCGAGACACTCCGATCATGAACCGCCCGTCCCGAGTTCGAGCAGGACCAGGTCGTCGAACCACGCCGATCCTTTGGCCACGCTGCCGTTGTGGCCCAGTCGCGCTCCGACCTCGATCTCGGATCGCGGCCCGGAGTCGAACACCACCACGAGGTACGTCCATCCACAATCCCCGCTCAACGACGCGCTCGACTCACTTCCGCCGAAGACGCCCAAGGTCGCTGCGGTCGCGCCGCCTTTTTGGGTCACCGCCACGCCCTTGGTCTTGGCCCACCCGCTCAGCAGGTATCGCGTCATCGGCTTCACTCGAACCGTCTGGGCGTACCCGAGGTCGTTCCCCGCGGCGTCGTCGCTGCGAATCATGAGGGATTTCCTCCCCTCCCGCGCCTCGTCCGCGACCCGCCGGGCGGCGTCCGGTTCCGACCGATAGGACCGGACCACCCAGTCGCCGGCGTCCTCCTCGAACGCGTCCCCCGTCAACAGGTTCCGTCTCCTTCGCTCCGGGGTCAGGAACTCCGGCCGCAGCATCGACAGTTCCCGTTCCGCTTGCTCGAACGGTCGCGGATCGGGCCGCCGGTTCTCATCGATCCGGTAGCGGACCGTCAGGTTCCGGCCGTCGCCGTGCGGGCCGTACACCGTGAGCCGTAAATCAAACTCCCCGGGATTCAACTCCCCAATCTCGATGCGGAAATCGCCGTCGGCGCCGACAGCCCCGACCCAGCCGACGGCGTCGTAGTCGCCGGGCGACTCGGTTTGGGTCGTTGCGGACCAGCAGCCCGGCCGCCCGCGTACGCCCTTGAATTCGGCCCGTCAGCAGCAGTTTGTCCGACGCATGGACGGCTTTCACCTCGGCGATCCGACAGTCGTCGGGCGAGGCCGAGGCTCGCTTGCCCGTGAACAACGGGTGGACGGAGAGGGGGAGCGCCGAAGCCGCGGACAGGAAGGCTCCTTCCCCCTCACCGCGCTGCTCTCGGCCGTAGGTTTGGTTGCCGCCTCCCATGAGCGAAAGGCCGTGTCGCGGTCGATCGGCGTCAGATTCGCGGTCGTGCGGCAACCCGAAGGCGTGACCGAGTTCGTGCGCCGCGCCACCGATGTGTCACCCGCCGTCCAAACGGCCTTCCAAAGTCTGTTCCACGTCGTCGGGCAGGTTTGAGAAGAAGTCGTAGCCGGTCATGCTTTCGACGTCGTCGACGCGCACTTGGTGTTTGCGCCAGTCTTCGCCGACCGATTGGTCGTTCGGTACGATCACGGCGAGGGTGCGGCACTTGGCGTCGACGCGGCGCAGGTCGTCGGCGCCGTCGCGCAGGATCAGAATAACTTTCCAGGTGACGGCGGGCACGACGATCCGTTTGCCGTCGATGGTCTCTTTGCGGCCGCGCGTGCCTTCGCCGCCCTGGCCGAACGGGCCGGCGACGATGTAAAGTTCCGACCCGCCTTTCGCTAAGTCGCGGCTGTGCGATTCGAGCCGTTCCCACGTCTTCTGATTGTTCTGCGGCGACTGCGGCAGGATGTTGGTCATGAAGAAGGTGGCCGAGTTGTCGACGGTAGTCAACGTGCGGTCGGCCGACGGACAGAGGTGGCCCCGGTCGAAGCCGGTCTGCGAGTAAGACGACGTCGTGACGCGGTGCCAGTCGGGTGGCAGTGCGTCGTCGGCGCGGAAATCGTCTTGGCGGGGGGCGTCGCCGAACCAGGCCCGGCTCAGGTGCCACGCCGTCCAGTTGGCGGTGCCCAAATCGCGGTTGTAACTGATCGCGTACTGGTCGCGGACGACGAGGAAGTTGTTCGGCTGGGCCGAGGTGGGGGCGGCGTTCGTGGGGTTGCCCATCGCCAGGTGCAGACCGGCCCGCTCCGCGTCGAGCGGGGCCGGCGGCGTCCAGTTCTGCTTGACGAGCCAGCCTTGCAAGGCGGCGACGACCGCCGCCGCCACCATGAACAGTACGACGATGTATTCGGGAACCTTCGGTTTCCGCCGCGCCATGACGCCTCCGTGCCGCCGCCCGTCCGCCGGGGGTCTTTCCTTCGACCATTCCGCGCCGACACGCGAAACCGAAGTTTATGCAAAGCGCCGGCGGCGGGGACGTCAGTCGCCGAATTCCCGCAGCGCCGCGTCGACAAGCTCAGCGGAAAGCCGATCGAGGTTCGCGGGGACGATGGTCCGCGGCGCGGTCGTTCGGTTCGACACCCGCGCCACCACCGACGCGGCGCTGACGGCCGAGGTCTCGGCGTTCCGCAGCGCGGCGCGGGCCGTCATCGACCCGAAGCGTCCCAGCGATTGGTCCCACACCCGAACCCGCAACCGCGCCGTCGACGCGCGGCCGCCGGCGCCGATCAAGCGGATGCGGTCGCCGGCGCGCAGCAGGCGGACGCGCTGCTCGCCGACCCGGCCCATGTTACGCCACGATCGGCCGTTGGTCGTCGAGAACTGCCACCGGGCGCCGCGCGGCGCCCGCGCCTGCACCACCGCCACGCCCAAACCGGTGCTGTCGACGTCGACGGCCCGGCCGCGCACCAGGGTGGCGGCGACGAAGCCGGCGCGGCGCGTCGCCACCGAAGTTCTTACGAACTGCACGCGGTTGCTGGTGAGGATCGGCGGATCGTTGACGGCCGTCGCCGTCACGGTGAACGTCGCCGCAGCGGTCGTGACTGCGTCGTCGGCGGCCCGCGTTGAACGCGCCGTCGCCGTCAGCGTGAACCGGCCGAAGGCGTCGGCGGCGGGGCGGAACGTCAATCCCGTCAGTTGGGCCGGCGTCAGCAGCCAACGGCCGTCGCTCTGGCGAATGCCCGCCGACAGCGTCGCGTCGGCGGGGACGCCCGACAAGAAGACGAATGTCTCCACGCCAGTTCCCATCGACCCCACGGCTTGGATCGACAGCGGAATGCTCTGGTCTTCGCGCCCGACGGCGTCGACCGCCGTCACCGTCGGCGACGGTAGCGGCGCTGGGTCGGCCGGTGCGGGACCGGGACCGGGGCCAGGATCGGGATCGGGGTCGACGGCGGTCGATTGAATGCGGAAGACGCCGCCCGAACCAATGTTCAAGTAGTAGATCGCGCCGTCGGCGCCGAGGTCGAGGTCGACCAGCCCCTGCACGCCGGTGGCGAAGGGAAGAGCGGTCGAGGTGTCGGTGGCGTCGAGCCGGCGGATGAAGCCCTGGGCGCTGTCGCCGAAGAAGAAGTCACCGCGAAACTCGGCGGGGAACTGAGTCGCCGTATAGAAGAGGCCGCCGATGGTCGCCGCCCCCGCGCCTCGAGCGTACTGGTGGATCGGGTCGATGAAGGCGGGGTTCGGGCCGGCCCCTTCCTCGGTCGGCCAACCGTAGTTGCCGCCGGCGGCAAGCTGATTCACTTCCTCGAACCGATTCGAGCCGACGTCGTTGACGAAAATGACGCCGGTCGTGGGATGCACGGTGAACGTGAACGGATTGC
>JBOFFD010000573.1:0-5987 GCA_051648425.1 Planctomycetia bacterium | reverse complement strand
GACCCGGATCTGCCTTCAGCCCGCCGCGAACGCGCCCGCGTGTTCAACGCCATGAATCAGTTTTTAAGTTCGGCGGGCGCGTTCGCCGGCGTCCAAGACCCGTCGGCCGACGTCCAACTGCGCTTGGCGCTCCAAGTGTACGCGGAAAAGACGCCCGATTTCACCAACCGTTGGTCTGACGTCGTCCGCGGCGGCACTTCCGGCGAAGCGCTGCGGAGCGAAGTGCAACGCATCGCCGATTCGACCGAAATTCCGGCCGAGAAGATCGCGATGGAGCGGCTTCTTTTGGACTACGACGTCGCCTCGGAAATCGCCTCCAACGCCTACATCGAGGGCGACGCCAAAGATAAAAAAGGACGGCGGAATTTCCTTGCCATGCCGGTGTACGAGTCGCTGCAGGCCGTCGAGCCGTCGAACTCCGGCGGCTTCTACGACCTCGGGCAGGTCAACAGTACGCTGCACTACACCCGCGACGCCGTCGAGCAGTACGCGCAGGCGCTCGCGATCGACCCGCTGAGTCGCGACGCCGCCGTCGCCATCGACCGCGCCAGCACCGAACTGAATCCGAAGCTGGACGGCTATTTCCTCTATGACGGCCAGCAAGGCCGCGACGGTTTGGCGACCATCAACCGGTTTCGCATGGGGACCTTGGGAAGCTATCCTTTGGGTGACGAGAACGAGTTCATGCAGCTCGGCTACGTCTTCGCCAGCTACGATCCGGCCGACGACCGTCCACTCACCGGCAACATCCTCGTCGCCCGTATTCAGAAGCGGCTGGGCCGACGGCTGCCGACGTTCACGGAAATCAACTTCGAGGATTTCCCCGACCGCCTTGGATCGCGCGTGACGTTCGACACCGGCGCGACGTATCTGCACAGCGACATAATTCAGTTCGGCGCCGGCGGCTTCTTAAACAACGTCGTCCAAAACGGCGAAAGCCTGCGGCAGTCGATCTACCGCGGCGGCGCCCGCTTCAACGCGGTCTACACCCCCAACCGCCGCTGGGTCGCGGGACCGCAGTACACCGCCGCCTGGTACTCCGACGAAAACATTCTGCATCAGATGGACTTCTTCAGTCAGTTTCTGGTGTCGTACGCCCCTTGTCAATTCAAACTCGTGCAGCAGTTGGTGACGCAGTCCTTCACCGAACAGACGACGTTCGGGCCGAACGCGCCGAACGACCTTCGCGGCACCATCCACCCCTACTTCGCCCCTGCGAGCTTCTACTACTACCAACAGCGTTTCGAGTGGAAACACTGGATCAGCCGCGACTTCTCCGAAGACACCAACCAGTGCTGGTATGAACTCCACTACGGCATCGGCTTCGACGACGCGCTCGAGATCTATCACGAGTTCAAAGGGATCACCCACCTTGATCTCAAAACCTGGTTGACGGTGGGCACGGAACTGAAATTGGTCCGGTCGGGCGTATACAACAACGACTTCTTCACGGCGTTCGTGCAACTTCGCTATCCTTGCACGCCGCAATGACCTGACGTCACCCCAACGGCAGTGCTTGACGGCCCGGTAGTTCAACCGGAGCGGGTGTACCTTCGCCCGTCCGCACGAGCCGGAACAAGTCGACGGCCCCTACGGGATGCGGCAGGGCGAACAGTTCGCCGTAGCGGAACCCGCAACGGCCGCCGACCGCGGCGTTGTAGCCGCCAAGCCAGTGTTTTACTTTTTCAAACCGCGCGGCGTCGAACTGCGATTCATACGCTCGGATCGCCGCCAACTTTCGTTCCATCGTCTTTTCGACGTCGATCACGAACGTCGAGTGCCACCTCCGCTCCTCCGCGTCGAACGGCGCCGGCGCGTACACCAAGTGCGGCACCCGGTACGGCTCCGTCCCGTCGAATCGTTCATCCCATTTCGTCAGTTGTGAATAAAACCGCGACGCTTCGACTAAGAGGTGCGCCTGATGGTGGTCGGGCGACGCCGCCGGCGTCCGTCCCGCCATCTGAATCACGATGCTCGGCCGCAGCCGGCGAAGCACCGTCGCCACCGCGAAACGATGTTCCGGCTCGTCCATCAGCACCCGGTTGGGCAGTCCAAGATTGATCCGCAACGGCACGCCCAGAATTCGGCGGGCTTCCTCCGCCTCGGCCGCCCGCGTTTCCAACGTGCCGCGCGGCGTCGGTTCGCCGCTCGTCAAGTCAAGAATGCCGACCTTGTAACCCTGGTCCACCAATAGGGCCAGCGTGCCGCCGCACAAAATTTCCAGGTCGTCCGGGTGGGGGGCCACGGCCAACACGTCCAAACGTTCGTCGCTCACGGTCATTCTCGTCTCCACTCGAATGGTCGCCGGCGCGGCGCCCACGGGCGGTATGGTAGTCGGGCGACCCACCCTCGGCCCGGGTTCAACGGTTCCCCTTGCGTCGCCGCGCCAACTCCTTACAACTGCGCGTGACGAATCGAAAAATGGAGTTCCGGACGATACCCGCGCCGCGCCTTGGTGGTCGAACGGTCGGCGTTCGGATTCTGAACGTTTAGGACAGCCAATGCCTGATTTGATTGCGCCGCACGGCGGTGGTGACCTCGTCGATCGCATGGTGCCCGCCGCCGAGCAGGCCGAATTCGCGGCCAAGGCCGCCGCCGCCCCCAAACTCGTCGTCAACGACGCCGACCTCTCCACGCTCTACCGCTTTGGCGACGGCGGCGTCTCCCCCCTCGTCGGACCGATGACTTCCGAAGTCTTCAACCGCGTTCTCGACGAAGAACACATCGTCCACGGCGGGAAAAAGTACGCCTGGACCATTCCCCTTTCCTTCCCGGCCGACGCCGTCGAGGCCAAGGCGCTTAAAGTCGGCTCCACGGCCGCTTTGGTCGACGCCCGCGGCACGCTGGTGGGAACGCTCGAAGTCGAAGACGTCTTTCCGTTCGACAAGCCGAAGTACTTGCAGTCGGTCTATCAGACCGATCGGGTCGACCATCCCGGCGCCCGCATCGTCACCACCGACCCCCGCGAGTTTCTCGTCGGCGGCTCGGTGCGCGTCCTGCCGCAGCCGAAGCACCCTGCCTATGGCAAGTACGTCTTGTCGCCGCGCGAAACCCGCAAATTCTTCGCCGACAAGAGCTGGGAAAAGGTCGTCGCTTTTCAGACGCGCAACCCCCTGCACCGCGCCCACGAATACGCATTGATCGCCGGTTTGGAACGGCTGACGCGCGAAGGCGCTTACGCGGGCGCCGTGCTCAACCCGTTGGTCGGCGAGACGAAGAGCGACGACGTCGACGCCGCCACCCGCATGGCGACCTATGAAGCGCTCATTCAGAACGGCGCCTTCGGCGAGGGCGACGTCGACGAAGCCCTGTGGGCGTCGAAGTCTTACAAGTTCAGCGATCAGATCGCGCTGATCGGCCTCGACATCAAGATGTTCTACGCCGGCCCGAAAGAGGCCGTCATGCACGCCGTCTACCGTCAGAACTTCGGCTTCACGCACATCGTCATCGGCCGCAAACACGCCGACGCCCCCTACGACGACGGCAAAGACATTTGGGACGGTTTGGCCGCCCAGCGCAAGTTCGACGAACTGAAAGGCGAACTGCTCATTCAACCGGTGAAGGTCGGCTTCGCCGCCTTCTTCGAGGAACTTGGCCGGGTCGGCTTGGTCGACGACTATGGTCCGAAGGGATACAAGCAAGTGTCGATCAGCGGCCGAGATTTGCGGACGCAGTTGTCGGCCGGTTCGCTGCCCGACCCGCGAATCATGCGGCGTGAAACCGCCGCGATTCTGATCGAAGCCATCAAGGCGAAGCCGTAACCACCATGCGCCGCCGCACTCTGCTCGCCGCCTCTTTGTCGTCGACGGCGTGCGGCCTTTCACGTCACGCCCTCGCCGGGCCGAACGACGTCACCGCGACGTTCGACCTGCCGCGCGGACGTAAAGTAATGTTTCTGGCCGGCCCCGACGCCCGCGCCGCCGTCGTGGAGAACGTTCACGATCCGTTCTTCCGCCGTCTTTCACCGCTCGATTTCGATCTTCGGTTGGCGGAGCCGGTAGGCGACCTGCCGATCGACAAGCGGCGCGAACGACTGTTTCGCCTGTTCGCCGACGCCGTCACCCCCTGGCCCGACGACGAAATCGAACGCCTGCGCTCGGCGTGCCAAGAGGTCTTACAAGGTCTGGCCGACGTCCACGACCAATGGCTTCCCAAGGTGTGGAAATTCGTAAGAACCGACGGATCGGAAGAAGCCGGCGCGGCGTACACTCGTCACGACGCGATCGTTCTGCCGAAAAGTCGGCTGAACGCGACTTCAGCGCCGGGGTTGCCGAAATTGGTCGCCCACGAACTGTTTCACGTGATTTCGCGGCTGAATTCGATCTTACGCGATCGGTCTTACACGCGGATCGGATTTCGTCGGACTAAGCCGGCCGTCTGGCCGAAGGAATCCGACGACCGCCGCATCACCAACCCCGACGGTACCACGCTGGAACACGTCATCCGCATTCAACCGCCGCGCGGGGCCGAGGTCGACGCGATGTTGGTCACTTATTCGAAACACCCCCGGTTCGCGCCGGAATTCGGGCGGCGGTTGTTCGACTACGTCGCGTCCGGTCTGGCGCCGGTGGTTTACGCCGACGGCGTCCCGCGGATTCAGTCGGCGGCGGGCGGCGGACCATTGACGTACCGAGCCGACGAAGTCGGCGGATTCTTCGAGCAGGTCGGCCGCAACACCAACTACATCATCCACCCGGACGAAATCCTCGCGGACAACTTCGCCCTTGTCGCAACTCGCCGGCCCGCGCCCGCCGACGCGCGACTGATTGAAGATCTGCGGCGGATTTGGTCGCGGCCGGAGTAAGACGGATCTTAAGACAGCGAACCTTTTGTCGACGGCACTCGGCCGGCGGCGCCGGGATCGATCGTCGTCGCCTGCCGCAACGACTTCGCGGCGCTCTTAAAAACCGCTTCAACGATATGGTGCGAATTCGCGCCGTAGTGCAGCAGCGCGTGAAAATTCATTCGAGCGTTGCCGGCGACCGCGTTCCAGAATTCCGCCGCCAGCTCGGCGTCGAAGGTTCCAATCTTCGGCGACGGCGTCTTCACTTTCCAAACGAAGGCGGCCCGGCCGCTCAGATCGACGGCGGTCGTCACCAGCGTTTCGTCCATCGGCAGCACGAAAAAGCCGTAGCGGTGAATTCCGGCCTTGTCGCCGACCGCCTGCGCCAGTGCGGTTCCCAGACAGATGCCGACGTCTTCGACGGTGTGGTGGTCGTCCGTCTGCAAATCCCCCGTCGCTTTCACTTTCAGATCGAAATGGGCGTGTTTCGCCAGCAACGTTAGCATATGGTCGAAGAAGCCGACTCCGGTGGCGATTTCCGCCGTCCCCGAGCCGTCGACGTTCAGTTCCAGGCGGATTTCGGTCTCGCCGGTCTTACGCTCGATGCAAGCCGTCCGCATGAATCCGTTTCCTTTCATCGCGCCGACCCGAAGGTTCGTTCGGAGGCGCAGGTTTTTCTTAATTTTAGTTTTGGGGCGTGGTCACTGGTTGTCGTAGTCGATCGGCCAAGCCAGCCCCGCCGAGAAGCCGCCGTCGACGAAGATGGTCTGACCGGTCAAGAATGAAGAGGCGTCGCTGGCGAGGAAGACGGCCGTTCCCACCATGTCCGCCGGCTGTCCGAGCCGACGCAGCGGCGTGTTCGGAATTCCCCAGGCCAGCATCTCCGGCTGCGACCACATTTTCTTGGTAAGATCCGTGAGGATGAAGCCCGGGGCGATTGCGTTGACCCGCACGCCGCGCGGACCCCACTCGGCCGCCAACGACCGTGTCATCTGACTTAGCGCCGACTTACTCATCGCGTAGGGAGCCACGCCTTTGAGCGGCCGATCGTTGTTGAGCGAAACGATGTTGATCTGCGTCCCGCTTTCACGTTCCAGCATCGATCGGCCGAACGCCAGCGACGCCAGGAACGGCCCCTTCAGGTTGACGTCCAAAACGAAATCGTAGTCGTCTTCCGTGAAAGACTCGGCCGGCTTGCGCCGGT
>JBOFFD010000572.1:0-11966 GCA_051648425.1 Planctomycetia bacterium | reverse complement strand
ACAGTTGGCGTCGTCCCACCCCGATCAAGCCAAGGAACTGATGAAGGAATTCCTGCGCGTCTGGTCGTCGAACCACGACCCCAACGCCAACCGCCGGTACACCAACCCGTACATGTTCATGTACGGCTTCGAGCAGCGGTCCGAAAGCATTCCGCTGACGCGGTCGAAACAGGAGCGCAACCTCGCCGACCTTGCGAAGTTGGTGCGGCGGCTGCGCGATCTGAAACTGGGCGACGTCGATGAATCGCTGCTGATGCAGGCGTTTTCGACCAGTCATTCCGCCGCCGAGGTGTACCGCATCGAAGCGATCGAGAAAGTGTTCGGCAGGATCGGCGCCTTGAAACCGAAGACCACCGCCGCGCTGGTGCAGCAGATGCGTGCGAACCTCGCCGGTCAGTGGCGGATTCCCGCGGAGCAGGAGCGGGCGAAGACGAAGCGGAAGAAGGCCGACGTGGAAGCCCAGGTGGCCCGCGGTTATAAGACGGCCGAAGCGGTCGCCGACGCCGCGCTGAAAGAGGCGCCCGATTCGTGGCCGCTGTTGGTCGCCAAGGCCGCGCTGCTGCACGATCAAATCGTCTATCGCAAGGAAACGACGAAGGACGGCGCGTTCAGCAAGACGCGCGACGAGTGCATGGCGCTGTTTCAGAAGGCCGCCGCGTCTTATGCCGCCGTGGTGAAGGATCTGCCCGCCGAAGAGCAAAGCACCGAACCGTTCGACCTGTGGTTCTACGCCTCGTTGGGGTCGTGCGACCTGAGTCGGCTCGACGAGAAGTCGACGGCCGACCTGAAACAGCCGGCCGTCATCAAACAAGCCCTCGGCGCCCTGCCCGGGGAACTCGCCGACCAGCATATGGGCCGATTCGCCAACCTGTTGTTCACCCGTATGAGCGGCGTCAAGCCGGCCGCGAAAAGCCTTTATCTTAAAACCGGCTTCGAGATCGTCGGCGACCGCAAAGAGGCGCGCGAAGCCCGCAAACTGCACGACTACTACAAGGATTTGGTACAGGAAATCAAACTCGAAACCCGCGTCGACGGCGACGTCCGCGTCGGGTCGAAACAGCCGTTCGGCGTCTTCGTCGATCTGAAACACTCCCCCGAAATCGAACGCGAGTCGGGCGGCTTCGGTCGGTATCTTCAAAACCAAAGTTCCGGGATGATGTTCGCGTACAACTACGGCCGGCCGATCGCCGACTACCGCGACCGCTTCCAGGAAGGGGCGACCCAGGCTCTTACCGAAGACTTCGAGGTGGTGTCGATCACCTTTCAGTCCGACAAAGTAACCTCGCGCGCGACCGTGGAGCCGGGTTGGCGGACGACGCCGTACGCCTATCTGCTGCTCAAGCCGCGCGGTCCCCAGATCGACCGGCTGCCGTCGCTGCGGCTCGATCTCGACTTCCTCGACACGTCGGGGTTCGTCATTCTGCCGATCGAATCGCCGGCGCTGCCGATCGACGCCGGCGCGACTTCGCCGCCGCCGCGGCCGATCGAACAGTTGGAAGTCGTGCAGACGCTCGACGAGCGGCAGGCCGACAATGGGAAGCTGCTCCTCGAAGTGAAGGCGACCGCGCGGGGGTTGGTCGGCGATCTTAGTGAACTGGTCGATCTGAAGCCTGCCGGGTTTGAGATCGCGAAGGTGGAGGACGGCGGCTTGTCGGTCGCGCGGTTCGACGAAGACGCCGTCAAAAATCAGATCATTTCGGAACGGCTGTTCACGATCGCCCTGGAAGCGCCGGCCGGCGCACCGATTCCGAAATCGTTCGCGTTCGGGTCGGCGACGGCGGAAGAGACGAAAATGGTCTACCAGCGCTACCGCGACGCCGACCTTGTCGCCGTCGGCGAGACCGTCGATTTGGAGGAGTCTTATGAGAAGCGCAGTTACGCGCTGCTCGGCTGGATGGCGGCGGGCGGCGCGGCGCTGGTGGGATTGTTCGGGCTGATCCTGCGGTCGGTGTTGAAGCGGCCGCCGGCGGCGCGGCCGACGATTCAGATGCCGGCGCAGTTGACGCCGTTCACCGTCATCGGCCTGCTGCAAAGCCTGCGGACCCGGCCGACGTTCGACGCCGGCGAGCGGGCCGCCATCGACGCTTCCATTCAGTCGATCGAACGGCATTTCTTCGCCGAGGCGAACGGCGTCGGACCGGTCGATCTGAAATCGATCGCCGAACGGTGGGTTTCGGCGGCCGAGGCGAAGAAATAAGACGAACCTCTTACGCCAGCAGTTCCGTCACCACGCGGGCGGGTTCGACGCCGGTCAGTTTCGAGTCGAGGCCTTGGAACTTGACCGTGAACTTTTCGTGGTCGATTCCCAACTGATGCAGCAGCGTCGCGTGGACGTCATGCACGGAAACAATGTTTTCGACGGCATGGTAGCCGAACTCGTCGGTCGCGCCGTAGCTGAAGCCCGGCTTGAAGCCGCCGCCGGCGAACCACATCGTGAAGCCCGCCAAATGGTGGTCGCGGCCGTTGCCTTGCGCCATCGGCGTCCGGCCGAACTCGGAACCGAAAACGACGAGCGTGTCGTCGAGCAGATTCCGTTGCTTCAGGTCGACTAAGAGTGCGGCCACGCCGCGGTCGACTTCGGCGGCCGTGCCTTTCACATGCTCCTTGACGGAGCCGTGGTGGTCCCAGTCGCGGTGGTAGAGTTGAATGAACCGCACGCCGCGCTCGGCCAGCCGGCGGGCTAAGAGGCAGTTCGACGCGAAGGTGCCGTCGCCGCCCGCCGTGCCGTACAGGTCTAAGACGTCCTTCGGCTCGTCGGCCGTGTTCATCAGTTCCGGCACGCTCGTCTGCATTTTAAACGCCATTTCGTACTGACTGATCCGGGCGGCGATTTCCGGATCGGGGGCGGTTCGGTCGCGCAGTTCGTTCAGTTCGCGGACGGCGTCGACGAATTCGCGCTGCCGTTGGGGCGTGGCGCCCGGCGGGCTTTGCAAGTATAAGACCGGGTCGCCGGTGCCGCGGAATTCGACCCCCTGGTACTTGCCGGGCAGGAAGCCGGAATGCCACTGACGGGCGGCGATCGGCTGTTTTTGGCCGAATTTGCCGGTGGAGACCAGCACGACGAAGCCCGGCAGTTCCTCGGAAAGGTCGCCTAGGCCGTACCACAGCCACGACCCCATCGCGGGCCGGCCGGGGTTCATCGAGCCGGTGTTCATGAAGGTGTGGGCGGGGTCGTGGTTGATGGCGTCGGTGCGCAGCGAGCGGACGATGCACAAGTCGTCGGCGCAGCGGGCGCCGAGTTCCGGCCAGATGGTGCTGATCGACTGTCCGGAATCGCCCCACCGTTTGAACGGGTGTTGGGGAGCCATCACCGTCAATTTCGAGCCTTGCAGTTGGGCGATCTGCTGGCCCTTCGTGACCGATTCCGGCATCGGCTCGCCGTCGCGTTTTTCGAGGGTCGGCTTGTGGTCGAAAGTGTCGAGGTGGCTCATGCCGCCGGCCATATAGAGCCAAATCACCCGCTTGGCGCGGGGGACGCGGTGCAGCGTCCGCAAGGCGCCGGCCGACGGCGGCGCGCCTTTGGCGGCCAGGGCGCCGACGGCCATCGCGCCCAGGCTGAGGCCGGCGTTGGCGACGAAAGTCCGTCGGCCGATCGCGTCGGGTAGACTCATCGCTTAGTTCCTCGTGATGGTTTCATGTAGGTTGAGCAGCGCGCGGGCGACGCCGGTCCAGGCGGCGAATTCGGCTCGGTCGAGCGACGCCGGAACCGGCGCCGAACCGGCCGGCGACGCGGCGACGGCCTCGGCGCCCTTTGGGTCATGGCGGAAGTCGGCGAGGTGGCGGTCGTAGAAGCGGGTCAGCACGGCCGACTCGGCCGGCGACGGTTCGCGGGCCAACGTTTCGCGGAACGCCCAGCGGAGGCGGGCCGTCAAGCCGCCGGTTGGAACCGTCATGATGCGGACGGCGAACGCCCGGGCCGCTTCGACGAATTGCGGGTCGTTCATCAACACCAACGACTGCAACGGCGTGTTCGAGCGCGGCCGATCGGCGGTGCATTCCTCGCGGCTGGGGGCGTCGAACGCGAGCATCGCCGGGTGTAGGTACTGCCGCTGCCAGTGGGTGTACAGGCTGCGACGGTACAGGTCGGCGCCCTGGCTGTTCGCCCACTCGCGCTGCGGAAAGTTCAGATAGGCCCAGTAACCGGGCGGTTGATACGGATTGACGCTCGGACCGCCGACGCGCGGCGCCAGCAAACCGGCGACCGCCAAGGCGTTGTCGCGCACCATCTCGGCATCCAGGCGGAACCGCCCCTGCCGGGCGAACCAACGGTTGTACGGGTCGCGTTCGGCCAGGGCGGCCGACGGTTGCGAACTTTGCCGGTACGCCCCCGAGGTGACGATCATCCGGACGACGTCTTTCACGTTCCAGCCGCCGTCGATGAACCGGCCGGCGAGGTAGTCGAGCAGGTCGGGATGACTGGGCCAGTCGCCCTGCGAACCGAAGTCGTCGAGTCGGCGCGACAGGCCCGAACCGAGGAACAATTTCCACAAGCGGTTGACGAACACGCGGGCTGTCAACGGGTTGTCACGCGCGGTCAGCCACTCGGCCAAATCGGCGCGGTTCAGTCTGCGGGCGTCGGTCGGTTTCATCGGCTGCGGCAGCGCCGCCGGGAAGCCCGGTTCGACGACCGCGCCGGTTTCGTCCATCCAGTTGCCGCGGGCCAGCACGCGGATCGTCCGCGGGGCCACCGCCTTGGTGGTGAGCGTCGTGGGCATGGCGGCGAGCAGCGTCGCGCGTTCGGCGTCGACCGCTTCGACGGCCGTCCGCAACGGCGCCGACGTAATGACGCCGACGTACTTCTCGATCTCGGCCTTTTGTTCGGCGGCGCGTTGGTCGCGCGGCACGGCCAGGGCGGCGATCACGGCGGCCGGCCGGTCGTCGACTTTAACCGGCAGCGGTTGGGTGGTGGTCGACAGTTTGAAGCGGCCGATGCTGTGGCCGGCGTAGATGCTTTCAAAGTGCAGGGCGATCGTCAGCACCCCCTTCGGACCGGTCGCCGGGGGTGAGGCGAACTCGAAGACGGCGGCGTTCGGCTTGCCCACCTGTTCCATGACCGCCCAACCGCGGTTGTCGTGCTTGCCGTCGACCGCCAGCGCCGCCGCCCATTTCTTCGCGGGAAAACCGTCGGCTCCGCCCACCTGTTCGTAGGTGGCGGTCGCGTTCCGCAGCAGCGCGGGCGTCGCGGCCGAGACGCCGTCCCCAATGGTCGACGCCGCGATCCTGGTCAGCACGAAATTGCCGTTGCCGCCGCGGCCGGGGCCGGTGTTGGGCAGCGACGGGTCGGGCAGGACGTCGAGCCGCAGCGCGGTCAGGCCGGCGGGCGGATCGGCGACGGTCAGGGTGTAGACGTCGGTCGCCGGCGCCGGCGCGCCCGGCGCCGGGACGGCCAACAGCGAACCGTCGGCTTGCGGCTTCAGTTCGACGCCGGACGCCGTCTTCACTTCGACGGTTTTGAGCGGCGTCCACACCGTCGGCTTGGACGTTGGGGCGTCTTCCCAGGCGCGGGCGGCGGCGGTCCGCGCGGCCGGGGTTTCGGCGTCGGTCAGCGTCTTGCGCGCGGCCGCCAACCGGCCGTCGATCGCGGCCAACGCCGCCGCCTGCGCGGGCGTCGGCAGCCGCACGGTCGAGCCCCAGGCCCCGCTGGCGTGGTCGCCGCTGTAGAGGCCTTGTTCCTCGACGTCGGCGAAGAACGCCTCGAAAGCGTAGAACTCGCGCGTCGCCAATGGGTCGAACTTGTGGTCGTGGCATTCGCAACAGCCGAGTGTCAGTCCCAGCCAGGCGCCGCCCAGGTTCCGCACCCGCTCGGCGATGTACTTCGCCAAGTATTCCTTCGGCTGCACGCCGCCTTCAGCGCTCATCATCCCCAGGCGGTTGTAACCGGCGGCGACCTGCTGTTCCAGCGTTGGGTTCGGCGTCAAATCGCCGGCGAGTTGTTCTCGGGTGAAGACGTCGAACGGCTTGTTCTTGGCGAACGCCTCGATGACGTACTCGCGGAACGGATAGACCGAAACCGGCTGGTCGCCGTGGTAGCCGACGGTGTCGGCGTAGCGGACCAGGTCGAGCCACCAGATGGCCATCCGTTCGCCGTATTCCGGCGAGGCGAGCAGACGGTCGACGACGCGCTCGTAGGCGTCGGACCGGCGGTCGGCAAGGAAGGCGTCGAGGTCGGCGGGCTTGGGGGGCAGGCCGGTCAGGTCGAAGGTGACCCGCCGCAGCAACACGGCGGGGTCGGCGGGTGGGGAGGGTGCGTAGCCTTCGGCCTGCAGACCGGCGGCCAGGAAGTCGTCGACGTCGTTGCGGCGGAAGTCGGCCGGCGCCTTGGTCGCCGCGGTCGGCCGATCGATCGGTTGGAACGCCCAGTGGCCTTCCCACGGCGCCCCCTGCTCGATCCAGCGACGCAGCGTTTCGCGGTCTTCGTTGGACAATTCCTTCGGGAAGGCGGGGGGCGGCATCTTTTCGTCGGCGTCGTGCGAGGCGACGCGCCGCCACAACTCGCTGGCGGTCGGCTTGCCGGGGACGACCACGGCCAGCGTCTTCTCGTCGGCGGCCGGCCGGAAGAGGCCGTCGCGCGTATCAAGCCGGAGGTCGGCTTCGCGGTGGCTGGCGTCGGGGCCGTGACAACTAAAGCAGTAGTCGGACAGGATGGGGCGAACGTCGCGGTTGAAGTCTACGGGCGCGGCCTCCGCGGGGCGCGCTTCGGCGAGAACAAGGAGAAGACACGCGATCGGTAGACCGACGGACGGAATCGTCTTCATCAAGGACGCCTTCGTAGGATCGAATCGGAGGTTGCCGCCTCCAGATTCTATACGAACGGCGTCGCGACGGCGTTAGACGTTGACGACGTCCAAACTTGCGTCGGCCGCCTGCTGCATCCGTAGCAGGGCCTGTCGCTGAAGCTGGCGGATGCGCTCCTTGCTGACCTTCAGGTCGTCGCCCAGGTCTTCGAGGGAACTCGGCTCGCCGCCGTCGAGGCCGAAGCGTCGGGTGACGACTTCACGCTCGCGGAGCGGCAGGGATTCCAAAAGGCGGCGGACGGCGCATTGGACCGCCTCCAACCGGTCGAACTCAAGGGCCGGGTCGTCGACGGGGATAGGCAGCACGCCGTCGACGCCGCTGCGCTCCAAACTGACCGGTGGATAGGTGGCGCTTTGCAGCCGAACGACCGATCGCGAGTCGACCATCAGCGTTTGCTGCAATTCGGGGCCGGCCGGCGGCCGACCGTGTTCGTGTTGGAAGGCCACCCGTCGGGCTTCGATGCGCCCCAACAGCGTTTGGTCGTGCGACGACAGCGACACGAGGTAAGACTGCCGCGCCCGCACCTGCTGCATCGCCTCGCGGATGTACCAAGTGGCGTAGGTCATGAGGCGCAGGCCGCGCGCGGCCTCGAAACGGTCGATCGCTTTCAACAGGCCGCAGACGCCTTCCTGAAAGAGATCCTCTTCGGCGACCGCCGACTGCCGCTGCGTCCGCGCCAGCTTCGTCACCCAGGGCAGGTTCGCAAGCACCAGTCGGTGCTTCAACTCGTTGTAGGCGTCGAGCCGGCGGCGGAATCGACGGCCGGCGGCCCCTCGTAAGGCTCCGCGCTCGACCGCCTGCGCCAGCCGCTGGTCGAAGTGGTCGACGCGAACATCTTCGGGAAGGTCGGCGATCGCGGGGCGCAGATCGCGGTCGAGTCCGTCGCGCAACCGGCAAAGCTTCTTGACGATCGCCTGCTCTTCCGCCGGCGTCAACAGCTGCACGCGGAGGCCGCCCGGGGCGACGGGGCCTTGGGAGGCATGACCGTCGACGGCAAGGGGAACCGGCGAGCGTTGAACACGAGATCGCAGCGTCGTCGTCATGGCTTCTCCTAGCGGACCGGGTCGGCCGCACGTCGTTCGACCCATCGCGGGCTTGTCTCTATGCCGCAACCTCGGGCCGATATCGCATATGCCAATCAGCATTGATTCAGTCCTATATTAGCTCGTTCCTGGCTCAGGTCAACCGGATGGCTGACAGTGTTCTCCTGATATCGAAAACAAGTTAATTTACGTCTTTATTAGACAAAATCGGTGTCTAACGCTACGAAATGCCATTCCTTCGACTCTTCGGTGCGAAGATTTTCACGGCCGATTCGTTCGTTTTTTCGGCGGCTGATTTTCCACCCCTTCGGCGAAAAGACTGGGGCGTCGGGAAGCCTGCGACGGCCGGGGTTGCTACACGAACTGAGACGTTTTCCATGCCGCGAACCGCCGCGCTTTGAGGGCTTGAATGGCCGATCCTTGTCTGTTGGTCGTCGACAAACCCGCCGGTCCGACCAGTCGGCACGTCGTCGACCGCGTCGGCCGGACCGCGAAGGAGAAACGCGCCGGCCACGCCGGCACTCTCGACCCCGCCGCCACCGGCGTGGTGGTGGTGGCCGTGGGCGCCGCCACCCGGCTCATCGAGTATGTGCAGCGCGGCCGCAAGATCTACGAAGGGCGGTTCGTTCTCGGCAAGACTAGCGACACCGACGACGCCGAGGGGACGGTCGTCGAGCATCCGGTCGCCACGCCGCCGACGCGCGAAGAGGTCGCCGCCGCCCTGACGGGGTTCGTGGGTGAAATCCTGCAGAAGCCGCCGGCGTTTTCGGCGCTGAAGGTGGCCGGCCGGCGCGCCTATGACATGGCCCGCGCCGGCGAGACGGTCGACCTGGCCCCCCGGCCGGTCGTCGTCCATTCGCTGGAACTGGCGTCTTACACTTTCCCTGAACTGACGGTGCGCGTCGAATGCGGCGGCGGCACTTACATCCGCTCGCTGGCCCGCGACCTCGGTGAAAAGCTCGGCACCGGCGGCCTCATGGAATTCCTCCGCCGCACCGCCGTCGGACCGTTCACGCTCGACGCCGCCGTACCGCTCGACGACTTAACCCCCGCCAACTGGACCGACTACGCCCTGCCGCTGGTCGACGCCCTGGGCGACCTGGCGACGGCGGTGGTCGACGAAACCGGCGCGGCGAAGTTTCGCCACGGCCAGCCGTTCGACGCCGTCGACTGGAAATCACTCGACGACCGCCCCCCCGCCGACGGCGACGAAGCCGCCGTCGTCACCCAAGGCGGCGTCTTCTTAGGCGTTGCGATCCGGCGCGACGGCCGCCTGCACGTGGTCAAAGGCGGCTTCGGGTGACGGTCGTCGCGATACGAATCGTACATCCGCCTGCCGCGCATATACGAAGTCTGAAGTGGAGCTTTTTTTCTGCCGTAGTTGGGAGGTGTACCACGGCCAGCGCACACTACAACCATTCGCCGCAAGGACTTCGGCGAGGAAGTCCGTGTTCCAGCCGGCGAACTGCATTTTGCCGCGGATGCCGTCCTTCTTCGGATTCCGTTTCAGCAGCGTGACCGCGAACCGTCGCAGCCAGCTTATATTCTCCACCAGCGGTCGGTCCCGGCTGCGGTGTTCGTCCTCGCGGAACGTCACGTCCAGCACCCAGTGCATCGCCTCGATCGACCAGTGCCCGCGCACCGCCGCCGCGAACGTTTCGGCGCTTAAGTATCGCCCGGCGACGTAGTATCTGGTTTCGTAAGATTCCGCGCCGTCATCCGCAGCGTGTAGCCGATCACCTTCACTTCCGGCCACTCCTTCTTACAGCGAAAGTCGGCCGGGACTTTCGCGAGTTAGTACGCGCTCCCCCACTCGGCCGTCCTCCCCAGACGGCCTATTCATTTGCGCTGGCGTGGGTCGGGTCGGCACTTACAGCGCGGGGCCCCTGTCCCGCCCAGGTGTTGAGACTGCGGCGCATCCTTGCTTCGGATCGCGGCGGATCGACTCACCCCCCCCCAGTGGCGAGCCGGCGGCCAAGCACTACATTCGCCCCTTGCGTCCCAACGATCCTCGGAATCCGTCAGGGCAAAAACCTACGTGTTCCTCGGTAGTCGCCTTTCCAGTTTGGCTGAGTCCGCTTGATCGGTCTGGTTCGTCGTCCCAACGGTTGACTCGGATCGCCTACGGCTCGACGGTGCGGCGATGGGTCGCGGCCGGTCCGTCGAAGGTGCCGGACGCGCCCTCCGTAAACCAGTTTCTTCGTCTGCGACCTTGGCCGTCCGACAAACGATTTCCCCACCGCTCTCCGCGGAACCTGCACGGCGTCGCCGGGTTTCATATCCTTGCTGGTAAGCGCGGAACCACTCTCTTCAGACGATGCGGCGGTACGATGGCCACCAACAACCAACGCTTGACCTCCGAGGAGCGCAACGAACTCGTCGCCTTTCTCGACGGCGAAGCCGATCCCACCCTCGCTTCGCAACTGTCGCTCAAGATCGACCGCAGCGTCTCGGCCCGCCGCGAAGTCGACGCCCTGAAACAGACCTGGGAACTGCTCGACCACCTGCCCCGCCCCAATCCGTCGGGCCGGTTCACGCAGCACACCATTGAACTGGTGAAGATCGAAGGGCGCCAGGCGACAGAGCGGCGGCAGGCGGCGGCGGACGTCGCCGGCAACGTCGCGGGCGTCTTCGTTTGGGTGCTGGTCGGCGTCGGTTGTTTCGTCGGCGGCTTGGTCGGCGTCCGCTTCTGGCCCGACCGCAACCTGGAGCTGGCGCGCGACCTCCCAATCATCGAACGGCTTGACGACTACCAGGCGGCCGGCGACCTGCAGTTCCTGAAGCAGCTCCACGACTTGAATCTGCTCGACGAACTCGACCACCCCGTGGAGGCCGCGCCATGACCTCCCCGCGCCGCACGCCCCGGCCGACCGCCCTGTTGCTGACGGCGGCCGCCGTGCTGACGGCCGTCGGCGCGGCCGGCGACGACTCGCCCGCCGCCAATCGGCGCCGCCTGGAACAACTGCCGGCGGCGGCCCTTGCCACGTTGAAAAGCGATTTCGGCCGCTTTGAAAAACTGCCGGAGTCGGAGAAGGCTCGGCTGCGCCGTCTCCACGCCGACCTCGTCGCCTCCGGCGCCGACCGCCAGGCGTACGACCAAACCCTCGACCGCTTTTCCGTCTGGATGAAGACCCTGACCCCGGCGGAACGGGAAAAATTCGACAAAGTCCGCACCCGCGATTTGGCCGACCGCATCGCCGTCGTCCGCGCGATCGTCGCCGAGCAGCGCAAAATGCTGACCGCCGACCTGCAATCCCTGGCCGACGGCCCCGGCGACGGCCGTCCCGCCGTCGGTCGCTCGCCGTTCGACGGCCCGCGCGGCCGTTGGCTTTTCCCCGGCTCCAGAGAGTTTCTCCTCGCCATCGACGGCGAGACCACGCCGTTGGAAAAGCAGCGGCTGAACAAGCTCCTCGCCCAGCGCGGCCCCGACACGGTGATGTTCGTCGCGGCCTTGGCCGCCAAGTATGAAGTCGAACCGCCCTTCCCCGAGGCCAAAGAGATTCGCGCCAACGCCTTGGGCCGCCTCTACGCCGGTTCGCCGAAGCTGCGGGAAATGTACGGCAAGGACCGGTACGACGAACTGTCGCCCGATCAGAAGAAACTGTTCGACCGCAGCATCGTCCTCATGTACGTCGCGCCCCCGATCGATCACGACAAGTTTCTGGAGTTCACGGCGGCCGAGAAGTTCGACGCGACGCAACTGCGGAATCTTACAGAACCGCCGTTCGGCACCGAAACCCTGGTGGTTCAGTTCGTCAGCCTTTGGTATTATCTGAAGAATCCGAAAGAGCGGCCCGTCGAACTGAAGTCTGACATGGACGAACTGGCGAACGCCGACCCGCGCACCGGCCGACCGAAAGCCGCTGCGCCGAAACCGGGCGCTGTCGACGTCCCCCCGCCCCTTGGTCCGTTCGGCAAGGCGGTGAGGAAGATCATCGAGTCGAAGATCGAACGCCGCCAGCCGCCCATGGATTGACGCCGTGACCACCGACGTAACAACCGACGCCGTCTTCATGCGACGCGCCTTGGAACTGGCGGCCCGCGGTCGCGGCGCCGTCGAACCGAATCCGATGGTCGGGGCCGTCGTCGTCAAAGACGGGGTGGTCGTCGGCGAAGGCTGGCACCAGC